>CATYXQ010000015.1 GCA_958414825.1 uncultured Eubacteriales bacterium
TAGGTCTAATGGTTGAGTAATCGGTTATTGCTCGTTCGTAGGCTTTTCTCTTGGGCTTGGCAACGCCAAAGCTCTTTTCTTTTTCCGTCCACCAATCACGAACGAGAGTGTTATAATATCGGTCATTATCAAGGATTTCGCCACCAAACACTCTGTCTAACAAAGTTATCGTGTTTTCGATATACCTTATCATTTCTTCGGGAGCGTCAATTGCCATTCTTTTGATTCCTGCACGCAAGGAATATACACCGCTACCAAGCTTGAGGTCATCCTCCAAGGATTTCTCGTTAGAGAAGGTTCTCTTAAGTTCCTCAGCAACGAGAGCAAATGTGTCATCGTTCTTCGTGTATGTAAAATTCATATCCTCGGAATACAGATTCCAACACAACTCCAAAAAAGATTCTGTAGAATTGAGCGGAGCGAATGCGTGCGCCAAAATAGTGGCGTAATATCGTTTCGTGCAACCTGACAAATACATTATTTTACCGTGCCTGCCGAGTCTATCAATTACACCCGTGAGATATGTATAAATTTTCTGTGAGCCATATGAACCGATTAACTTTTTATAGATGCAATACCAAAAGGTATCCTCATCCGATCTCCAAGTTTTTACGGCATTCACCATAGCAACAAAAACAAGTTGGTCATATCCTTGCGATATAGTGTTTCCCCAACCGCCATCATAGTTACGAAGCAAACAACCCGTGAAATCATATACACGAGCCAATTCTTCATCAGAAAACACATAGTTACCGACAAAGGTTTCTTTCATTGCTTCGCTGATCTTTGGTAACAACTCTTTCACGAGATCCTCCTAATAATGATTTGTTATTCTGCTGCGTTACCTTCTTTTACCCAAGCATCAACCTCGGATATCTTAAACTTCCAAAGTCTGCCGACCTTTGAGGCAGGCATTCCGCGCTTTGCAATCCAAGTTAAGACGGTATCACGGCTAACACCGAGATGCTCCATAATCTCTTTGAGAGAACACCATCTTTCTGTTTCGTTGTTCATACGAACCTCCTTCGACATAAAGGTATAAGTACTTACTTTATTATACAATATTTTTGGTATACTGTCAATCTGTTATGAGAGTTTATTGTGGGTTTATGAGGGTTTATTGAAAAAGAAACTCATCGCCGACTTCTCTCCACGATGAGTTTCCATTTTTATTCTGACAAGGCTTCTATAGCTATTTGCATTCCCAACTTGAATACATACTCGAAGATGGCTGCTTCTGAAAGGCTCATGTATTCGCTCCAACAATCGTGGAATTTCTCAAAAGTTTCTTTCTGTTCGTCCGTAAAACTCTTTTCCAAGTCCTCGTGATGCCGTGACATATAGCTGAGCAGTTCCTTCATCTCCTTGGAATTGGTTCGGCTATCCTCTTGCGGAATTATGTTTCCATGCCAAAGTTCTTGAATGATTGACATCATTGATAGATCACCTCCCCCAAGACAATTTCTTCGGCACTTGCTTTGATGTTATTCATCTCGGCTGCCCATTGAAGCGCATCGTGTGCCTTCAGAGTTTCGTCTATGC
This sequence comes from uncultured Eubacteriales bacterium, assembly GCA_958414825.1. Lineage (GTDB taxonomy): Bacteria > Bacillota > Clostridia > Oscillospirales > CAG-272 > UMGS902. The sequence continues at coordinate 1,543 of CATYXQ010000015.1, forward strand.
CTTGTTCTTTGGCAAGGCGAGGAATTATGTCATCGAGCATCGCATGAGCCTGTAAGTCGATCTCGTGGAGATATTCGTTCAATCGTCCCTCGGTTAGCAGGGTGGTGTACGTTCCTCGACGGTGCTTTTTCATAAAGTCAAGGCGCAGGTTGGCGTACTTGCCAAGAGGATAACTCGTCTGCTCGGGGAGCGCAAGATCGGGGTAGTAAAGTCCGTTATGTTCGGTATAAGTAATCTGATTTTTCATTGTAAATATCCTTTCTTGAGAATGTTTTCGTTTGGCATCAACTATCAAGGATATTCACTTAGGCGGTGCTCGGGCGTGATGCCAACAACAGTAAGTCAGCATCACAGATCACCTGAACACCCGTTTTCTTCGAAAACGTAAAGAAATCCGAACCCTTCGCCTACCGGCTTTGGGTTCGGATTTCTACTGTTTGGTGCGGGTAAGAGGACTTGAACCTCCACCGGATTGCTCCGACTAGAACCTGAATCTAGCGCGTCTGCCAATTCCGCCATACCCGCGTATTTTGTACGGATTTTATTTGTTTTTCTGTCCGAGACAATTTGCGGCGTAAAGAACCGCAACCACTATGCCGCACACACAGTAGAGAATCACAAACTGCTTGAATATATTCAGCGCAATGCTCACGGCGGAAGCGAGCGGAACATTCCAGAGAACCGCAAAAACCGCAAAGCTGATAAAGAGGGCGATCAGCGTATAGAGCAGGGTGCTGACGACAACCGACTTCAGAGTTTTCCCTCTGAAGCTGAGCGGAAAAACTTTTTTCATTCGGCGTCCTCCGCAGTTTAAAATGAAAGGGCAAGCGAACGCTCGCCTGCCCCTGGTGCGAGAAACGGGACTTGAACCCGTACGGAGAAATCCACACGCCCCTCAAACGTGCGCGTCTGCCAGTTCCGCCACTCTCGCATACAGACATAAGGCACTTTTATATTATATAAACCTAAAGCGGAAATGTCAATACCTTTTATAGATTTTCTTTTAAAAATTTGTCGGGCGTATGCGAAACTTTTGAAAAGAAATGCCGTCCCGCCTTGATTATGGAAGCGCTTTGTGCTATACTATACTGTAAGTTTCCGCGCGCAGATGAAATGGGCTTCGGGCGTCGAACCGGGACGTTTTCGCCTTTTTGCGCTTCGGCGCGCGGAATTTCGGATTTTCAAAGACAGTAGGGGACGGATGTATGTGCGGATTTGTCGGATTCAGCGGCCATCTCGGATATAAACGCGAGGTATTGAACAATATGATGGATCTGATTGTCCATCGCGGGCCGAACAGCGCGGGAGAATATACGGACGCCGATATGGCGCTCGGTTTTCGGCGCCTGAGCATCATCGATCTTGCCGACGGCGCGCAGCCTATGTTTAATGAGACGCGCAGTCTTGTTGCGGTTTATAATGGGGAAATTTATAATTTTCTGCAGTTGAAAGCGGAACTGGAGGCCGCAGGTCATGTCTTTGCCACGCGGTGTGACAGCGAAGTGCTGCTGCACGGCTATGAGCAGTGGGGACGCGGGCTGGTTGAGCGTCTGCGCGGCATGTTTGCCTTTGTCATCTGGGACAAAAAGGAAAAGAAGCTCTTCGGCGCGCGCGATATGTTCGGTATCAAGCCCTTTTATTACACGACGACGCGCGAGGGGGAATTTTTGTTCGCCTCTGAGATCAAGAGTATGCTTGCGCATCCGAATTTTGTCCGCGCGGTCAATAAAAACGCGCTGCTGCCCTACTTGAGCTTTCAGTACAGCGCCACGGAGGAGACCTTTTTTGAGGGTGTGTATAAGCTTCCGCCCGCGCACTTTTTTGAGTGGCAGAACGGCAGCCTTTCAATGGAGCGGTATTGGGACGTGAAGTTTGAGCCGGTGGATGAGAGCTTTGAAGCGTGCTCGGAGCGTCTGGATCGGATTGTGCACGAGTCGGTGGAGGCGCACCGAATCAGCGATGTTCCGGTCGGCTCGTTTTTGTCGGGCGGCGTGGATTCGAGCTATATTACCGCCTGTCTGATGCCCGGCGAAACTTTTTCGGTGGGCTTTGAGGGCGAAAATGAAAAATTCAACGAAACGGGCGAGGCAAAGGAACTCTCCGAGCTTCTCGGTATCAAAAGCGTTCGCCGTATGATTACGGCTGACGAGTGCTTTGAGGCCTTTCCCTCGATTCAGTATCATATGGACGAACCGCAGTCCAATCCCTCCAGCGTGCCGCTCTGGTTTTTGGCCGAGCTTGCTTCGCGCGATGTGACGGTTGTGCTTTCCGGAGAGGGGGCGGATGAGATTTTTGCGGGGTATGAGTGGTATGACGAAACGCCGATGATGCGCCGCTATAAAAAGGCGCCGCAGTTCTTGCGCGTCGCCGCCGCGCGTATCGCCAAAGCCCTTCCGTATTTTAAAGGCCATGACTTCATCATCAAAAGCAGCGGTCGGCCTGAGGATTATTTTATCGGTCAGGCGATGATTTTCAAGGAAAAGGAAGCAAAGGCCGTTTTGCGCGAGGAATACCGGGACGGTGAGCGCGTGCGTGACATTACCGGCCGCATTTATGACCGCGTATCCGGCAGGGATGAACTGACCAAAAAGCAGTATCTCGATCTCATGCTCTGGCTGCCGGGCGATATTCTGCTCAAGGCGGACAAGATGAGCATGGCGCATTCACTGGAGCTTCGCGTGCCTTTTCTCGACCGCGAGGTCATGAAGATGGCCGAGGGGATTCCCGCAAAGTATAAGATTACGCCTGAGAATACAAAGTATGTGCTGCGCCACGCAGCCAACCGCACGCTACCGGACGCATGGGCTAACCGACCGAAAAAGGGATTCCCGGTGCCGATCCGTCTTTGGCTGCGCGAGGAAAAGTATGTCCAGATCGTGCGCCGGTATTTTGAAAGCGCGTATGCATCCGAGTTTTTTGACACTGACGCGCTGATCGCCATGCTGGAGGCCCATGCTGCGGGACGGCAGAACAACGCGCGCAAAATCTGGACGGTTTTTACGTTCCTTGTTTGGTACAAGCGCTTTTTCATTGATTTTATTTTGCCCGTGTATAACTGACGGGCGTGCGTTTGGATACGGCTTTGCTGTTTCCAGGTGCGCGGCGGGAAAGCCTTCGCTTTCTTTCACGCATTGAAATTCTGGAGTCCGGCGGCGTCCGGATAAAGAGGCGGACATGAAAAAATTGAATTTGAATCTCATTCCCGTGCTGCTCGGCGCGGATCAGAACTGCTATAACGTGGCGCGCGCGTTTCACGAGGCGTACGGCCTTACCTCGTATGCGCTCGGACGCTATGAGATCGGCATCACGCAGCACACGAAAATCGTCAGGTTTCAGGCTGTGGAAAATCTGAATACCGACGACGTGTTTATGATGGCTATGGACGATTTTGCCAAGCGTCATTCGGATTCCACGCTGATTGCGCTCGGATGCACGGACGAATATGCGGCGCTTTTGATTCGGCACCGGGCGGAGCTTGAGGATCGTTATATCATTCCGTATATCGACGAGCCGCTGATGAAGCAGCTGGTTGACAAGGCGGATTTTTATGAAATGTGCGGCCGTTACGGCATCAAATTTCCGAAAACCGTTGTGCTGGCCGCGCCTGCCTCCGCCGAGGAACTCACAGCGGAAAAGCTCGGTTTTTCCTATCCGATTATTGTAAAGCCTTCGTCCAGCATCGATTACTGGCATCATCCGTTTGACGGGATGAAGAAGGTCTATGTGTCCCAGAGTGCGGAGGAGACAGAAAAAATTGTGCGGACTGTTTATGACAGCGGGTATACCGAACGGATGATTTTACAGGACAGAGTTGCCGGAAGCGATGCGAACATGCGCGTTCTGACTGCGTATGTCGGCAAGGATCACAAGGTCAAGATGATGTGCCTCGGTCATGTGCTCCTGGAGGAACATACCCCCAAAGGCCTTGGCAATCACGCGGCTATTATTACGGAATACAATCCGGAACTGACGGCGCGCTTTCGCGCCATGCTGGAGGATATCGGATACCGCGGCTTTGCCAATTTCGATATTAAATATGATGACCGCGACGGAAATCTGTATGCGTTCGAGATCAATCTGAGACAGGGGCGCAGTAATTATTATGTCACGGCGAGCGGATTCAATATTGCAAAATATCTCGTAGAGGATTATGTTTTGTGCTGCGAGATCCCCTACGCCGAGGCCAGGGAACCCTGTTTTTGGCATTATGTTCCGCGCGGGGTCATTTATCGCTATGCCAACCGCGCCGCAGTTGACGAGGCGCGCGCGCTTGCACGGCAGGGAAAAGAAGCTTCTTCCCTCTGGTATCGCTATGATGTGCGCCTGAATCCGCTGCGCGCGCTGTATTTGCTCGTACACGGTCGGCGGTTCTATAAAAAGTATAAAACCTACTGCCCGAAGCAGGATTGAGGTGAGCATATGACAAAGCCGAAGATACTCGGCGTTCTCGGCGGGCTCGGACCGATGGCGAGCGTATATTTTTATGAACTCATTACGTCCCTGACCCGTGCGGACTGCGATCAGGCGCATATCAGCCTCCTTTTGTCCAGCTTTGCGCATACGCCCGACCGGACGGCCTATATCCTGAACGCCGCCGCGCCGGATCCGACGCCCGACATGGTGGACGCCGCGCGGCGGCTGGAGGCTGCAGGCGCGCAGATTTTGGCAATGCCCTGCAATACGGCGCATTATTTTTATGACGCGGTGGCGCGCAGCGTCGGAATTCCGATGCTGAACATTATCGACGAGACGCTGCGTCTGCTCGCTGTGCGCGGTGCGAAGCGGATCGGTCTGCTTGCCACAGAGGGAACCGTGCGCGCGGGCACCTATCCGCTCCATGCGGAAAAATTTGGAATTGTGTGCGTTATGCCCGACGATGCGGAGCAAAAGGCGCTTTCCGACATTATTTACGGGCAGATTAAATCAGGCAGGGAGCCGGATTTTGAGCAGTTTTTACAGGTGGCCGATTCACTGTCGGCAAAAGGCTGCGATCATCTTGTGCTCGGCTGTACCGAGCTTTCGTTGTTTTGCCGCAGTCATGCGCTCGACGATCGCTTTGTGGATTCGCTTTATGCGCTGGCGCGGGCGGCTGTGCTGGCCTGCGGCAAAGAACTGAATGCCTGAGTTGTCTCAGAGGAGCAAATATTTCGGAAAAGGAGAAAACGTATGCGTTTGTCAAAGCTGCTTGCGGCGGCAAAGATTCCGTATGATGGCGCGGATCACGAGATTGAACGGGTTGTCTGCGATTCGCGCGCGGCAGAGAAGCACACGCTGTTTGTCTGCATTCGGGGATTTGCAAGCGACGGGCATAATTTTGCACAGCGCGCTTATGCGGCGGGCTGCCGTGCGTTTTTGTGCGAATATCCGGTCGATTTACCGACGGATGCGCTTGTGATCTTTTCGGAGAATACGCGAATTGCGCTGGCAAAGGTCAGCGCTGCCTTTTTCGGTTTTCCGGCGAAAAAATTGCAGGTTATTGGCATTACCGGAACGAAAGGAAAGACGACGAGCGCGCTGATGCTTTGCTCGGTTCTGAATCGGGGCGGCGTGCCTGCCGGCTATATCGGTTCCAACGGCATCGATTTTGCAGACAATCATTTTGATACGAAAAATACCACGCCGGAGAGCTTGGATCTGCACTATTATTTCGATCAGATGGTTCGCGCGGGCATTCAGGCGGTTGTGATAGAGGTTTCCTCGCAGGCGCTGTATCTTGACCGCGTGTACGGGATTCCATTTACCGCAGTTGCGTTTACCAATCTTGCGCCCGATCATATCGGCGGCATTGAGCACCCTACCTTTGCGCATTATAGGGACAGCAAGAAGAAGCTTTTTTCGGATTATTTGCCCGATTACGCAGTGTATAACGCCGACGATGAGGCTGCTTCGTATATGATGGACGGCTGCCGTGCTCTGCGAAGTTCGTTTGGACTGCATACCGGCGATTTTCATGCCGAGGATGTCCGGCCGTTTCTTTCGGACGGTGAACTCGGCGTTACGTTTACGCTCTGCCATTTCTCGGAGCGTGTTCCGGTGCGGCTTTTGATGCCGGGCACGTTCAGCGTGTATAACGCGCTCTGCGCCGCGTCTTTGGCACAGCGGTTCGGCGTGTCGCTTGCGGACTGCGCCGATGCGCTTTCCGCCGCGCATGTGCGGGGACGCTTTGAGGTGGTGCGTACCCGTATGCCTGCGGTGTTTATCATTGATTATGCGCATAACGGGTTCAGTCTTAGTCAGGCGCTGGCTACGCTGCGGGCGTATCGCCCCGCGCGGTTGATTTGCGTGCTCGGGTCGGTCGGCGGTCGGACGGAGGGGCGGCGCGCCGAACTCGGCGCCGCGCTTAGCAGCGCCTGCGACCTTGCGGTGCTCACAGCGGACAATCCGGATTTTGAGGATCCGATGAAGATTTGCGCGGAAATGCGCGCGGCGTTTGTCCGGGATATTGAATGCAGAATGTTTGCGCAGCGCGAGGAAGCGATCGCCTTTGTGGTAAATCAGGCGCAGAGAGGCGATATTGTGTTATTTGCCGGCAAGGGACATGAGCAGTATCAACTCATCCGGGGCGGAAAGATGCCCTTTTCGGAGCGTAAGCTGATCGAAAAATACGCAATGGAAGCCGCGGCCGAGCTTGTACAGTAGATGTTTTAATAAACAGCCCTGCGTTTCAGAAATGAAACGCAGGGCTGTTTCCTATATCGCGCTATGAAAGGTCGTCATTTTTCAAATTTTTCCGCAATACGCATCGTTGGGAATCGTTTTTAGAATCGAGTCAACAATCGCGTATATGGATTGTGCATTTGTATCTATTATGGTGCCATTCATACTTTTAAGTCCGTTTATGCATCGGTTGATCTGTTGCTCCGCCCATGAATTCTTTTTTTCTCCGCGCTGCAATAACCGATTGATGATCGTTTCCTTTGAAGCCGACAATATAAAGTGAAATACCGGTGTTTGCCGTGCATCAACATATTTTGTGATTTCTTGGTAATAGCATTTATTTACCATGGTCATGGGAACAATTACAGTTGTATCTGAATTGTCCGTTATATATCGCAGTATGCCGCCGTTTATCTCTCTCCATAAGGGAATATCCTGAAAATCGCCTTTTCGGCTTAGAAAATTGGGTACATTCTGCCATATAAAAGCGCCTGCATTTTCCGGATCGTATATATAGGAATTTGGCAATTTTTTATGCAGCGCTTTGGCTACTGTTGATTTTCCAACGCCGAATGCGCCGTTTATCCATATGATCAAGGTATTCTCCTTTGACTTATTACAAAAATACAGCCGATTTAAGGAACTATGTACTTTTCTGTTTTTGTTTATTTTATCACAAGTACACGGGGATTACAACAAAAAAATTTCGGAACTTGGCGCCGGGGTTTTCCGCCCAATGTACATAGAATCAATTTATAATGCATTTAAAAATTGTCCGGCAGAGAAATTCCTTCTGCCGGACAATTTTGTAGTCGCATAAAATCGCGGTTTGGACTAGTTTTCGCTTATGCTTTGGCATATTGCGGCATTTCGATTCCGCGGTTTTGCAGCACACGCTGAATTTCGGCGGCATCCAGCGCGCGGGGCTGAACGCCGGATTTTACGCAGAGCGCCGCGGCGATTCCCGCCGCTTCGCCGATTGTGCCGCATATGTTCATGGTGCGGTAGCTGGCATGTGCGCCGTGGTCGCCGGAAATGCATCTCCCGGCGAGCAGCAATCCGTCCGTACAGAGCGGTACAAGACAGCGGTAGGGAATGTCGTAGGGGCTGACGCGGGAGGGCAGGTTTTTATAGGTTGTCTGACCTGCGCCGTCCGGCGTGTGGATGTCGATCGGAAAGCAGACGTTATGCGCGATTGTATCCGGAAACTGTACATGCGCTGAAATTTCTTCCGCAGTGAGTGTGTGCAGGCCGCAGATTCTGCGTGTTTCGCGCACGCCCACCGTGTCGGAACTGGATTTTACCTGAATGTTTTCAAAACCGGGAACCGTTTCCCGCAGAAAATCCACAACCATTTTGATCTGTCGGCGCAGTTCGATCTGCGCGCGGAAAAGCGCCTGTCCGTCAAGGCCGTTTATGCCGTTCATCTGAGTTGCGTTCACCATGCGCTCGTCTGGCGCGTCTCCGGCGTAGAGCCGGACAAGGTTGACTGTTTTCGGTAGCCGTCCGTCGGCGCAGGCCTTTTCACAGAGTTCCAGATAGTTTCCTTTCGGGAGCGCTGTATTTTCCCGCTCATGCCGGCATTTGATGGTTTGCGCCGGATCACAGCCGTTTATGACGAACATAATGGAAACCGGCTGACATAAGCCGTCCTCTCGTCCCATGTTAAAGGGCGCGCCGGCAAGCGCCGCTACGCTGCCGTCGCCCGTACAGTCGATGACGATGTCCGCCTCGACCGTCGTGTTTCCGCTGCGCTGATTTATGCAGAGACCGGTAATGCGATTGCCTTCCATACAGACGTCGGTGACAACCGTATCCAGCAGGACTGTGATTTCGGGACGATCCAGCAGTTCGCAAAGATACAGCTTTGCATATTCAAAATCATGCGCTTTATAGTAGCCGTGCAGTTCCTGCGAAATTTTATACGCCATTGTGGCGGACTGCGTTTGTCCCATAATGGGGGTAACATGGTGAATGGTCAGGCCGCCGCCCACGATTCCGCTGCGTTCAATCAGCAGCACATGCATACCCATATCGGCGGCTGAAAGTGCGGCGCAAATACCCGCCGGCCCTGCGCCTGCAATCAGAATGTCATATTTCATATATATCACCTCTTTTCTATTATAAGGGCTTCGGTTGGCCAAGTCAATAGAGTGAAAGATACTTAACTTATTGAATATTGAAATAAAAGAAAACTTATATGCCCTTTTTGAGTATGTTTTTTTTGAATCGGCTTAGCTTGGCGAGGGATGCGTCGTATGGTTTCCAAAAAATTTTCTGTTTTCACAAAAAACGCTTGAACGCCGATCCTTTTGCTTGCCCAAACCGATCGGGACTGTCGCTTTTTCTCAGCGCGCGTCAGGCGGATTTTTTGCAATCTGCTTTCGCATAGAAATCACACCTTTCGGGAAAAGTATTCGCAAAGGAGTGATTTTATGGACATAAATAAGGAAGAATACAAAAAGCACGTCAAAGAGAGCGCGCCGAAATCGCCGATTTTCAAGAATTGCTGTTTTGCCTTTCTGTTCGGCGGTCTTATTTGCGTCATCGGTCAGTTGCTTTTTGATCTTTATAACAACGTTACAAATTACAGTGAGGAAAGCGTATATACCTGCGTGACGATTACGCTGATTTTTCTCGCCGCGCTTTTGACCGGTATCGGCGTGTTTGATCGGGTTGCAAAGTTTGCGGGCGCGGGCACGCTGGTTCCGGTTACCGGTTTTGCCAACGCAGTCGTATCTCCTGCGATCGATACAAAAGCCGAGGGGTATATTCTCGGTGTGGGATCGAAAATATTCACAGTTGCGGGGCCGGTTATTCTGTACGGTATTTTGTCGGGCGCGCTGTACGGCGTGATTCTGCTGATTTTAGAAGCGCTGGGGGTGAAGTAATGATAGTCAAAACAAACGGTGTGCACATTATGTCTTTTGCCTCGGCAGTCGGAAAAAAAGAGGGAGAAGGGCCGCTGAAAAACAGATTTGATTATGTCGATCAGGACGACCGGTTTGGCATGAACACCTGGGAAAAGGCGGAGGGAGAGTCGGTTCGCCTTGCGCTTTCGCTCTGTTTTTCCAAGGCGAAAATGGCGCCGTCTGAGATGGATTTTCTGCTTGCGGGCGACCTTGAAAATCAGTGCGTTGCCTCTACGTACGGACTGCTTTCATTTGAAATTCCGTACATCGGAATTTACGGCGCCTGTTCCAATCTGACCGAGGGCATGGCGCTCGGTTCCATGCTCATCGGCGGAAAGAGCGCACGGCGGGTTGCGGTGGCGACCTCTTCGCACAACTGCGCGGCGGAACGGCAGTTCCGCAATCCGATCGAATACGGCGGTCAGCGCGCCCCCACTGCGCAGTGGACGGTGACCGGCGCCGGCGCGTATGTGCTCGGCGAGCGGGGAAAGGTCAAAATTTCGGACTGCCTGATCGGCGTGGTGCAGGACAAGGGAATCAGCGACGTCAACAATATGGGCGCCGCCATGGCGCCCGCCGCTGCGGACACGCTGCTGCGCTATTTTAAGGAGTCGCATACATCCGCCGCCGATTATGACCGGATTATCACCGGAGACCTCGGCGCGCATGGCAGCGAGATGTTCCGTCATATTTGCAGCCAGAACGGATATGAAGTAGACAATCACCAGGACTGCGGTATGCTGATGTACGACGATTCTCAGGACGTTCACTGCGGCGGGAGCGGATGCGGCTGCATTGCAACGGTGTTCGGAACGTATTTTCTGCCGCAGATTGAGTCCGGACAGATCCAAAATATGCTCATGATGGCGACCGGCGCGCTGATGAACCGCGATTCGGTCACGCAGGGGCAGAATATCCCGGCGGTTGCGCATATCGTCCACATTGAATATGCGGGAGGTGAGACGAAATGAGCGAGCTTTCAACGTATATCTGGGCATTTGTCATCGGAGGCGCTTTTTGCGTGGTCGCGCAGATTTTGATCGATAAAACCATGATGACCCCGGCGCGGATTTTGGTGCTTTATGTCTGTGCGGGCGTACTGCTCGGCGCGCTCGGCGTGTATGATAAGATTGCAGAGCTTGCCGGATGCGGCGCTACGGTTCCGCTGACCGGTTTCGGCAATTCGATTGCAAAAGGAATCGAGCGTTCGGTTACGGAATACGGCGTGATCGGCATTTTCAAGGGCGGTTTTACGGCGGCCGCGGCCGGTACGTCGGCGGCGCTGATTTTCGGGTATCTTGCAGCGCTGCTTTTTAAAGGAAAACCGAAAAAGTAATTTTGCAAAACGTTCAGTTCAAATCTGCAAGCCGACAGTGTCGAAAGCGACGGCGGATTTGGATCGGAAACGCTTTTCCTGTTCGCAAAATTTAATAAAATACCGGCTTCGGAAACTTCCGAAGCCGGTATTTTATAGAAAACGCAACATATTCAGAGTAAAGTGCAGACTGGAATTTTGTCCAAAGTGCAGGGGGTGAAACGCCGTACTTTTATTCCGCGTCGCGCATCGAGAGGTTCATGCGGTTTTTCTCATCGGTGCCGAGGTATTTAACGCGCACTTCCTGACCGACGGAAACCTTGTCTTCCACCTTTTCGGTGCGAACCTTATCCAGTTTGGAGATATGAACCATACCTTCTTTGCCGGGTGCAAATTCCACAAATGCGCCGATCGGAATAATGCGGGTAACTTTGCCGGTGTAGGTTGCGCCGACAGTCGGCTCAAATACGATGCCCGCAATGATTTCCTGCGCTTTGTAAGCGTCGTCGCGGTTGACAGCGGCGATGTAAACGCTTCCGTCTTCCTCAATGTCGATTTTGGCGCCGGTATCGGCGACGATCTTTTGAATGACCTTTCCGCCGGTGCCGATGACTTCGCGGATTTTATCTACGTCGATCTTCATGGTGAGCATTTTCGGCGCATATTCGGAAACATCCGCGCGCGGTTTGTCGATTGCCTTGAGAAGAATATCGTCAATGATATAATCGCGTCCCTTATGCGTAACGGCAAGCGCTTCGCGGACGATTTCGGGCGTCAGACCGTCGATTTTGAGGTCCATCTGAATGGAGGTAATACCCTTGTGCGTACCCGCGACCTTGAAGTCCATATCGCCGTAGAAATCTTCGAGTCCCTGAATGTCGATCATGGTCATCCAGCGCTCGCCCTCGGTAATCAGGCCGCAGGAAATGCCGGCAACCGGCGCTTTGATCGGAACACCCGCGTCCATCAGAGCTAATGTCGAGCCGCAGACCGAGGCCTGCGAGGTCGAACCATTGGAGGAAACGACTTCGGATACAAGGCGGATCGCATAGGGAAATTCCTCGATGCTGGGAAGCACCGGTACAAGCGAACGTTCGGCGAGCGCGCCGTGGCCGATTTCGCGGCGTCCGGGACTGCGCGCGGGCTTGGCTTCGCCGGTCGAATAACCGGGCATATTATAATGATGCATGTATCTCTTTTCAGTCTGCTCGTCGATGCCGTCGATCTCCTGCGCGTCTTCCAGCGTGCCGAGCGTTGCAACGGTCAGTACCTGGGTCTGTCCGCGCGTAAACAGGCCGCTGCCGTGCGCACGGCGAATCAGGCCGACTTCGGCAGCCAGCGGGCGAATCTCATCCAGACGGCGGCCGTCCACACGTTTGCCGTCCTCAAGCAGCCAGCGGCGGACGATCTTCTTCTGAATTTTGTAGATCAGCTCGCCCATGATTGCGGCGACGTCGGGATATTTCTCTGAAAAACGCTCGATAATCGCGTCCTGAATCGGAACCATACGCTCGTCGCGAACGTTCTTGTCGTCTGTGTCGAGCGCGGCCATCACGTCCTTTTCACAGAACGCAAAGACCTCGTCAAACATGTCGTGATCCAATTCGCAGGAGGGATAGGAGAACTTCGGTTTGCCGATCTCGGCAACGATCTGGTTGATAAAGCCGATCAGTCCGCGGATCTCCGAATGCGCAAGCATAATCGCGTCGAACATCACGTCGTCCGAAACTTCTTTTGCGCCTGCTTCGATCATGACGATCTTTTCCATGGAAGCGGCAACCGTCAATTCCAGCGTGCTTTCCTTTCTCTGCTCCAGGGTGGGGTTGACAATCGGTTTGCCGTCTACAAGTCCCATAAATACGCCGCCGATCGGGCCGTTCCACGGAATATCCGAGATCGAAAGCGCAATAGATGCGCCGATCATGCCGGCGATTTCATGCGAGCAGTCGGGATCGACCGCCATAACGGTGAGGGTGAGGGCGACGTCGTTGCGCAGATCCTTAGGGAATAGGGGACGAATCGGACGGTCGATCACGCGCGAGGTCAGGATGGCTTTTTCACCCGGCCGTCCCTCGCGGCGAAGAAATCCGCCCGGAATTTTGCCCGCGGCGTACATTCTCTCTTCAAAATCGACCGACAGCGGCAAAAAGTCGATGCCGTCGCGCGGTTTTTCGGATGCGGTGGCGCAGGCCAAAACGACGGTATCGCCGTATTTGACAAGGCAGGAGCCGTTGGCAAGACCGGCGAGTTTACCGGTTTCAATGACGAGCGGCCGACCCGCAAGGGTGTATTCAAACACCTTGTAGTTTTCAAACATTTGCAGTTCCTCCGTTTTATTTTTCCGGCGGACTGGTTTAGCACTTAAATATAGCGCCTTTCAAAGTCAAAAGCGGCATATTTAACTGCTAATCCGTGCCTCCGGAGATTTTTTAATAAATGTTTTCGCGTACTGATCTGCCGGTGAAAAAACAAATTACAGAGAACAAACCGAAGCCGGCAGAGGCTTCGGTTTGTCTGTTCGGCTTTTATTTGCGCAGGCCGAGCTTTTCCACAATCGCGCGATAACGCGTGATATCCTTTTTCTGGAGATAGTTGAGCAGGTTTCTTCTGTGACCGACCATTTTAAGCATACCGCGGCGGCTGTGATGATCTTTCGGGTTGTTTTTGAAATGCTCGTTGAGCGCGTTGATGCGGTTGGTCAGAATCGCAATCTGCACTTCGGGGGAACCCGTGTCGCCCTCATGGGTCGCATAGGTCGTGATGATTTCCTGTTTTTCGTTTTTCAGCATCGTAATTCACCTCATGAAATATTTGCCGAAAACCAAGCGGCGGCAGGTGAAAACACCCGGTTACGGGTCATTTGTCCGTGCGCTGAGTTTTGGCGTTACGAAATAAAGTATAGCACGCTTTATTTCATTTGTAAATACTTTTCTGAAAATCTTTTCCAAAATGCGCCGCAATGTACGATAAAAACGCTTTGGCGTGTTCCAAAGATTAAGACGCCAGGCGGTCGGCGCCGCGCTTGTCAACGCTTGTTTTGTCGATATCCCGGCAGTCCTGTATCGGGATCGTATGCGCTTTATTTTGCCGCGTGCGCCGGGCTTTTTTTTCGATCCCGGAGCAGGGAAAATATGCCCGATGCGATCAAAACCACCGCAAAAATGCTGCGAAGCACGCCGGTTTCGAGCACTTGGGCGAGCATTGCGCCGCCTACGCAGCCGATTGATCCGATACCGCATACCAGAAAGAGCCGCCTCAGATGCAGCTTTTGCGCGCGCACATGCAGCAGTAGCGCCGCGGCTGTTGCAAAAATGTAGAAATACAGGTTCAGCCCCTGTGCCGCAAGCTGCGGGTATTGCAAAAATACCGTCAGAAAAACCACAAAAATTCCGCCGCTGCCTACGCCCATACCGGCGAGCAGGGCAATGAGAAATGCCGCAAACGCCATTTTACCCTCCTAAATTAACATTAAAATTCCGCCGACAATCACGACGATAGAAAAGAGTTTCTTGACCGCTTCGGTTTTAATTTTGGTCAGCAGATAAGCGCCGCACAGTCCCCCGAGCGCGGCGGGAATCCCCACGCGCAGAATGCTTTCCACAGTCAGCGCCGCATCTGCGCGATAGAAGAAAAGCGATATGACGCAGAAAAACATGACCGAGGTGGAGGAGAGCACCAGGTTTTCCTTTGCGCTCTTGCTGTCCGCCGCCGCGAGTACGAAGTATAAAATGATGCCCGCGCCCGCGCCGAGCAGTCCGTTGAGAAAGCCCGCGCTCAGCGCGCCGACGGCAAACGGAAAAAATTTGCGCGGAAATTTTTCACCGTGTTCTTGTATGCTTTTATTCTCCATTTGAAAAATCCTGCCTTTGTTTACTTTGATGGTTGTGCGCGAAAAATTTGCCGCATGGCGGCGGGAGAATCCCAGCCTTTTGAAAGTTTTCGATTCCCGGCGCAATATTTCATACGCGGGCGGACAAAATATACTTGAAATCTCCGATTTTTTCTGCTATCATTTAATGTAGAATATTTTGCCCTTTGGAAAAAACAGGAGTGTAAAAAAGCAATGGCTGAAAATAGATCCGGTACTGCAAAAAAGAAAACGGCTTCCAAAACGGGCGCGACCGCCTCAAAGGGTCGTGCCGCCGCTTCGTCAAAGGGACAGGCGGCCGGAAAAGGCCGCGCGTCCGCGCTGCGGGAGACTGCGCAAAAGGAGCTTGAACGCCGCCCCGTGCGCGATGAAAACTCGTTTCTGCACCGCATACTCCCCTATGTTTTTGTAGTATGCGCAGTTTTGCTGACGGTATGCTTTGTTTTCCATGACAGTCCGGTCGGCGGACTTTTGTATCAGGCGTTCTTCGGCCTGCTCGGAATCGCCGCCGTTACGGTGCCCGCTCTGCTTTGTTATTTCGCGCTCTGCTGGCGCGGCTGGGTGCGGGACGGCTCGCATCTTCTGCGCACGCTGTTTGCGCTGATCTGCGAGGTTTCGCTGGCGGCTCTGGTTCATCTGATCTATATTGCGGTAGACGCCGCGCAGTATGCGAAATTTTCCGGATTGTTCAAAAGCGGGGCTTCTTTTGCGGGCGGCGGCGCTGCGGGCGGTTCGTTCGGCGTGTTGTTTTACAGTGGATTCGGCCTTGCGGCCGGCATGATTTTGATCTGTGCTATTTTGTTTGTATTCGGGATCTTTTTGTTCGGCATGACGCCGCGTACGATTTGGATCAATCTGAAATACCAGATGAAAGTTCGGCGCGAGCGCCGCGCCGCCCGCGCGGAAGCGGTTGTGCGCGAGCGTGAATTTGAATACGAGAGCGATGAGAACGGCGGTGATTTTGTTCCGCCGGATGCGAGCGCGCCTTTTGAATCCGCCCTTTCCAATCCGGATTTTGATATGCATTTTTCGGACGGGGAGTTTGAAACGCAGGAGACGCCGGAAAGCGAGTCTGCGCCCAAAGCGGAGAACGTGTCGGAGACGGAGGCAGAGCAGATTCCGGGAGCCGACGAGGATATTCCCGAGCCGGGCGGCGTGCCGATTCAGCAGGGAGCGTCTCTTTACAAGGACGACGGCCGGATCAATCTGGATGCGATTTTTGTCAGTCCGGGCACGCAGTCAAACTTTTTGGAAACGGGCGAGGAATCCGATATTTCGGATAATGCCGGGGATTCTGACGCGGAGCGCGGCGGCGTGAACATCGGCGGGGCGCTCGACGGTGAGACGCTCGGCGTTACAAAGGAGAGCGTGGAGACCGCCGCAGCCGTTTCTTCGGACAGGCCGAAACCTGAGACGCCCGTTTACCGTTTCCCGCCGGTTACGCTGCTTGCGCAGGCCGAGCATAAGCGGGGCGAGGACGTTGGCACGGAACTGCGCGCCAATGCGCAGAAGCTGGTGGAAACGCTTCGCTCGTTCAATGTCAAGGTTTCGATTTCCAGCGTTTCACGCGGCCCTACGATCACGCGCTACGAACTGATTCCCGAGGCGGGTACGCGCGTCCGTTCGATTGCGAATCTGGTCGATGATATTTCGCTTTCGCTTGCTACGTCGGGCATACGCATTGAAGCGCCGATTCCCGGTAAGGCGGCGGTGGGCATTGAGGTTCCGAACCGCATTGTGGCCACGGTCACGCTGCGCGAATTGATTGAGGACAAGAGTTTTACCGAAGCTAAGAGTCGTCTTACGGTCTGCCTCGGCAAGGATGTCGGCGGCACGCCGATTATCTTTGATATTGCCAAAATGCCCCACCTTTTGATCGCGGGCGCAACCGGTATGGGTAAATCGGTCTGCATCAACTCGCTGATTACCAGCATTCTCTATAAGGCCACGCCCGAAGAAGTCAAGCTGATGCTGATCGACCCGAAAAAGGTGGAATTTAACGTATACAACGGCATTCCGCATTTGCAGACGCCGGTTGTGAGCGAACCGAAAAAGGCGGCGGGCGCGCTGCACTGGGCGGTGACTGAGATGGAGCGCCGCTATGAACTGATCGAGGACGTCGGCGCGCGCAAAATTGAAACGTATAATGAGATTGCGCGCACGCGCGGCATGGAAGTGCTGCCGTATATCGTCATTATCATCGACGAGCTTGCCGATTTGATGATGACCGCGCCCGATGCGGTGGAGGATTCGATCTGCCGCCTGGCACAGAAAGCGCGCGCGGCTGGTATGCATATTATTATCGGTACGCAGCGTCCGTCGGTTGACGTCATTACCGGCTTGATTAAGGCCAATATCCCCTCCCGTATCGCGTTTACGGTTGCATCGCAGGTTGACTCGCGCACGATCATTGACATTGCGGGCGCGGAAAAGCTGATCGGCCGCGGCGATATGCTGTACTATCCGGTCGGACTTTCCAAGCCGATGCGTGTGCAGGGCGCGTTTGTCAGCGAGGATGAGGTTGAAAAGATTACCGGTTACATTAAGCGCGGCACGGGCGAGATCGAATATGACGAGGACGTTATGGAAAGCATTGAGCGCGAGGCGCGCGCCATTGATCAGAGCGGTAAAAAGTCCTCGTCGGCGGAGACCGACGACGGCGCGGCCGGCGGGGACGCCAAACTGCGCGACGCGCTGGAAATCGCGACCGACCTCGGTAAAATTTCCACCTCGCTTTTGCAGAGAAAACTGTCGATCGGCTACGGCCGGGCGGCGAAAATCATAGACACCATGGAAGCGCGCGGGTTTGTGAGCGCGCCGGACGGCCAAAAGCCGCGTGAGGTTCTGATTACAAAAACCCAGTACCGCGAAATGGTTGTCAATAACGATGAAAGGCTGAACTGAGCGATGAGCAGACTGATTTCAATCGACGGTCTGGACGGCAGCGGCAAGGGGACGCAGAGCGAGCTTTTGGCCGATGCGCTGAGCGCTGCCGGAAAGACAGCTAAGGTTCTGAGCTTTCCGATGTACGACTGTGATTCGAGCTTTGCCGTGCGGATGTATCTTGACGGCGCGCTCGGCGGCAGTCCGTCGGATACAAACGCGTATGCGGCCTCCTCATTTTTTGCGGTTGACCGCTATATCAGCTTTCGCACGCTCTGGGGGGCGGATATTGAAAAGTATGATTATATCATTTTCAACCGCTATGTCAGTGCAAACGCCGTGCATCAGCTTTCCAAGCTGCCGCAGGGCGCGTGGGACGGTTTTCTTGCCTGGCTGTGGGATTTTGAATTTGACAAGCTGGGGCTCCCGCGGCCGGATCTGACGCTCTACCTTGTTGTGGAGCCTGAGATTTCCGCTTCGCTTGTGGAGCGGCGCGGGGCAAAAAAGGACATTCACGAAAAGGACGGCGCATACATGGAGCGCTGTTACCGTGCCGGTCTGTATGCTGCGGAGCGGCTCGGCTTTCACAAAATTGGGTGCTGCGCGTCCGGCGCGATCCGCGCCCGCGAGGACATCGCGGCTGAGATTTTGGCAGAGGTGTTAGCGCTTTGATAAAAATGGTGTCTGTGCGGGACATAGACGTCGCCGGACGGGCTGAGATTTTGCGCATGATGTCGGTCTGTTTCGGCGATACGCCTGAATACGGCGCGGCGCTGATGCGTGCGGCGGCGGACGAGCGCTTTTGCTTCGCTTTGGAAGCGGGCAAGCCGGCAGGCGGCGCGTTCTTTTTTGAGGCGAGGCTCTTTTCCGGCGGGGGCGCGCCGTGCGCCCGTGGCTTGTATGTATTTGCGCTTGGTGTTTTGCCGCAATGCCGCGGACGGGGTTTCTCGCATGAAATTTTGGAGACGGCAAAGGCGGCTTCAAAGGATTTTACGCTGATTGCGCCGGCGGGCAAAGAACTTGCCGCTTATTATGCGCGCTGCGGTTTTAACCGATTTTTGCCCGGTACGGCGCCGGTTGAAAGCGGCGGAACCGAGCCCGACGCGGTCTGCGCGCGTTTTTTGACGGACGGCGGATATGCCGAGGCCGAGCGCGCGGCGGGGATACACGGCGGAATTTTGCTTTCGGAGCCGTTGTTTGCTTTCTCTTTGACGGAGGCGGGAGCAAGCCTGCGCTTTTTGGGGGACGCCTACATTGCGGCGGGCAATGGACGGCTGTTTGCCGCCTGCGGTCTGCCGCTGAAAAATCCGGCGGCGCGCAAGGTTCAGTTATATGAAAAGCATCCGCTCGGAATCTGCGCGGACATTTACGCCGATTTGCTGCTTGAATATTGATTTTTCATCTGCGCGCGGCGCAAAATGAAATACGCGCTTGAACCGCGCCGTTTGCGCGATATATAATTTTGGAGGTTTTCATGGTTTATTTGTTTTTGGCGGAGGGTTTTGAGGAGATCGAAGCGCTGTGCCCGTGCGACCTTTTGCGGCGCGCGGGGATAGAGGTCCAGACACTCAGCGTCACCGAAAACCGTATGGTTTCAGGTTCGCATGGCATTCGTGTGGAAGCCGACCGCGTGTCTTCGGACACGCTTGAAGATTTTAACATGCTGATTCTGCCGGGCGGAATGCCCGGGACAAAGCATCTTGACGCCTCGGCGCTTGTCGATTCGATGCTTTCTCGTGCGGCGGCGGAAAAAAAGTATATCGCGGCGATCTGCGCCGCGCCTATGGTGCTCGGACGGCGGGGGCTGCTGAGCGGGCGGGAGGCGATCTGTTTTCCCGGTTTTGAAGGTGAACTGACCGGCGCGCGCCTGTCGGACAAAAAGGTCTGCCGCGACGGCAACATCATTACCGCCGCGGGCATGGGCGTTTCTCATGCGTTCGGTCTTGCGCTTGTGGAGGTCTTTCGCGGGCGGGAAGCGGCTGAGGCGCTTGGGAACTCGGTGCTGCTTTCATGACGCTTTCCGAAAAGGCAAAGCCGGAACTGAAAGTTCTGAAAGCGGCGCGCCGGGCGTCCGCGCGGGCGCTTCGGGACGCTATACCGCCGGATTTCCGGCGCGCGGCGTCCGAAAAAATTTCGCTGAAACTTCTTCAAACGGCTTCCTTTTGTCAATGTGAGATCATACTCTGTTATTATCCGGTCGCAAGCGAGCCTGACATTCTGCCAGTCGCCGCGGAGGCGCTCCGGCACGGAAAGACGGTCGGCTTTCCGATTTGCGACTATCAAACCGGGGACATGGAATTTTATGCCGTTGATACCCTGTTTGACATGATCCCGCGCGGCAAAATGAACATCCCGGAGCCAAAGCTTGACGAAGCGAGAAAAATTCTGCCGTCCGATCGGACGATGGCGCTGTTTCCGGGGCTTTTGTTCGACCGGGCGGGACGGCGTATCGGATACGGACGCGGAATGTATGACAAATATGTCCGCCGTTTCCCGGCGCTCTTGCATTCCGGCAATCTTTGCGGCGTCTGCTATGCCGCGCTGCTTTCCGATACGCCGCTTCCGAGTGAGAAAACGGACGTGGATATGACGTTTATCATCACGGAGGAGGAAGAATGGGTTTCCGTATGCAAAAAAAGCGCTTCGGCGCGCGCGAACGCCGCCCATTTGCGGCCGGACGCGCGCATTTGTGGGCGTAAAGACGCTGCGGAGGCGGGCATAAACGAACCGGGAATGGTTCGGGTAAAGGATGCGATCAAATGAAGCTGAAATCGTATACTACAGCGCCGCTGCTCTGCGCAATGCTCTATTTGCTTTCGATGGCGGCGGAGAGTCTGCTCGGCGGGCTGGATCTGGATACCGGCGAATATTTGTTGGCGGCTGGGCTTTCGCAGGTTGCGGTCTGCTTTTTGCCGCTGCTTTTATATCGTCTGCTCGGCGGCCGAATTTCGGTGCGCCGGATGCGGCTTGTTCCTCCCACCGTCGTCAGTCTGCCTTGCATCGGTCTGCTTGCCCTGATCCTTTTTCTCGGGAGTATGCTGCTTTCCATGCTGTCAAAGCGAATCGGCCTTTCCGCGTCTGCGGAGGCGGTTCGCATTCCGGACGGCGCAATCGGCGCGGGCGCGCTGCTCATTCTGACGCTGGTACCGGCCGTCTGCGAGGAATTGCTGTTTCGGGGGACGGTCATGCCGATGTTTGAGTCCTGCGGAACGACGCCTGCTATCATCGGTACATCGCTGCTTTTTGCGTTTGCGCATATGCAGATCGAGCATTTTTTGGAATATTTTTTCTGCTCGGTGGTGCTTTGCTTTGCCGTGTATGTCAGCCGGTCGCTGTTTTCTTCGATTTTGCTGCATTTTCTATACAATATCGCGTCGGTTCTGCTTTCGGGTTATATCAGCGGCATTGCCGAACATTTGGAGAGTTTTGCGCTTCTGTTCATTGTAATGCTGTTTGCCCTCGGTTCCGGACAGCGTGTTTTCCGTATTTATGCCGTGCGCGGCGCGGACAGCAGCTACACGCCGCAGAAAATGACACATGCCGAGCGGCTTCGCGCTTCGGCGGGTGTATATTTTTCGATTCCCTTTTTGCTTTGCGCATTGATTTATACCGCAGTGGTCATACTTACCTTGCGGTGATCCTTAAAAGGAGAGCATATGGACGATAATAAAAAGAAAAGACCGCGCGCGCGGCGCATTCCCGAGGAACTTCGGGGAGAGAATACGGTTTCCGGCGCGCAGCAAAAGCTACCACAGGACAGGACGCCGCAGCCGAATGCAGAGCGCCGCGACATACCTGCCGCACTTTCAAAGAACGAGGGCGCGCAGTATGCGCAGCCCGCTTTGACTGAAAACGATAGGCAGGCGGAAAATTCCGCGCCCGTCGCGCAGCCTGCGGCAGACGCGGATACCGCGTCTAAGCGCGCTTTGCCGAGAGCAGAAAAACGCCCAGTGCAGAGCGTGCGGCGGCCTGCGCGTGTACCGAAACAGAAAAACGTCGGAGACCCCGCACCGCGCGGCGTACCGGGCGAACAGGCTGAAAAGCCCGCTCAGCGCGCTGTGCCGGAGCCTGTGCGGACGCATACGGAAGCGCGCCCCGCGCAAAATATGCCGGCATCCGCGCAAAGACCGGACACGGTGCGTGCGGACGGCGGGCAGAGCAGACCGGAGCAGGCAGCGGACACGAAGCGCAAGCGGAAGAATCCGGAGCAGGCGGGAAAACAGCCACCCTTGCCTGAAAAGCCGCCTGTATCTTCGCCGGAAAATGAAAAAACAAAGCTGACGGCGGCGCAGCCGAAATCCAAGCTGAAAACCCCGGTGCGTGAAAAACCGCCTGTGCAGGACGAGGGCGGCGGCGCGGCGAGCGGCGTTTTCAAGGCGATCATTTATATGACGGTCGTTCTCCTTGTTTCGGTTGTGCTGGCTTATGCCGTGATTGTCATTGCCAATGATGCTTTCGCATTTGTAAAGTCGGACGAGGCGGTAGAAGTGGTGATTCCCGAAAACGCCACTGTGGCCGATATTGCCGATATACTGGGCGACGCGGGCGTGATTGAGTATCCGGCGCTCTTTAAGATGTTTGCTTCCTTTAAGCAGGAGTCCAGTGTGGATGACGAGGGCAACAGCGTGTTCATTCCGGGCACGTATACCGTCAGTCCGATGAACAACTACATGCAGCTTTTGAACGCGTTTAAAAAGCAATATACGCGCGAGGTCGTGTGGGTGACCATTCCGGAGGGATCTACAGTTGAGGATATTATCACGATTTTGGTCGATGAGCACGGCATTGCTTCGCGTGAGGAATTTGTCTATGCGATCAACGAATATGATTATGAATTGGATTTTATTGCGGATATTGACATGACAAACGGGCGATACTATCGTCTTGAGGGGTATCTTTTCCCGGATACCTACCAGTTTTATACCGATTCCAGCGCGGAAACCGTGATTTACCGTATGCTTATCAACTTCCGAAAGAAGCTTTCTTATATCGGAAAGGACAATTGCAGCGAGCGGCTGGCCGAACTCGGAATGACGCTTGACGAGGTGGTTTCTCTTGCGTCCATGATTGAAAAGGAAGTCAAATATGCCATAGACTACGAAAATGTCTCCTCTGTGTTCCACAACCGGTTAGCCGACCCGGCCAATTTCCCGCGGCTGGACAGCGACGCGACGACGGTTTACGCAATACAGATGGCGACAGGTGAGAGGCCGGAGACGCTCGGCGCCGCAGAACTGGATTTTGATAATCCGTATAATACGCGAAAGGTCAGCGGGTTCCCGCCGAGCGCAATCGGAAATCCCGGATATGAGGCGCTGTACTGCGCGTTTTATCCGGCCAAAACCAATTACTATTACTTTGTGGCCGATAACAGCGGTTACAATCTTTATGCAAGGACCAATGCGGCGCATCTGCAAAACGTCGCGTCGGTCAGAAAAGAGGCGAAGCAATGATATTGAATCCCGAAGAAACCACGGTGGCCTACCGCTGCCCGGAATGCGGCTGCGGCGTCAAAAGCATTGTGGGAATTTTCGGACTCTCGGCGGCCATGCTGAAGCTGAAATGTCCTTGCGGCAAAAGCGCTATGACCGTAAAACACACAAGCGACGACAAGATTCGGATTACCGTTCCCTGTTTAGTTTGCCGGCATGACCATACGTTTACGGTCAGCAAAACGCTCTTTTTCAAAAATGAACTGTTTGAACTCCACTGTTCGCTGTCCGGCTTCGGCCTTTGCTATATCGGAAACGGCGAAGCGGTTTCGGACGCGCTTTCGCGCGCGGATGCGGAGCTTGAGCAGATTCTTTCGGAGGCCGGCGCGCCGGGCGTGGATATTTTCCGGCAGCAGGAGTCTGATGGAGAAGCCGCCTTGCCGGCAGCGCAGATCTATGACATTGTGCGCTTTATCATCAAGGAGCTTGAAGCAGAACATGCAATTAGCTGCGGCTGTACCGAGGGAGATTACGATATCGAACTGTTTGAGGACAGTGTTTGCGTATTTTGCAGGAACTGCGGCGCGCGAAAATATATTTCAACCGCTTCTTTGGCGGAAGCGCAGGCATTTCTCGAGATTGACCGGCTGAAGCTGGAATAACAATGAAAAATCGGAGTATACGCTGCTTTTGCCGCGTGCTCCGATTTTTTGTATGTTCCAAAAATGGGGGAATTGATATTCAGCGAACAAAGCGAGTCTCTCTTTTTATATAACCGCCTTCGCCGAAATGACGGAGGGAGGTATACTCACAAATGGCAGCAGTTTAATAAACTGGACGTTGTTTATCTCAATTTACTGCAAATACAACTCTAAAACATCTCATCTAACAAAATATAATAATTTATTTTTTTATTTACTTTATCATATTTTTCGTCTTCTATCAATGCCTGGTGAAATCGACGGAGTTGGGTGAACACGGTGAAAGAACAGAAGAAAGAAGTTTGCTGTGATTTCCATCTGGCACATAGATCAAACAAAGAATTGAATATTTATGCTAAAGGGCGTTCTGCTTTGACCGATTAGGTCAAGCCGAACGCCCTTTGATGATTCTCTGGAATTAAAATGAGTCAAAAAGTGAAAACTTAGTCGTATATCAAGGCTTCCTCTATACTTTAGATACATAGAAAAAGGAGGAGACCACTATGAACGAAACCACAGGAAAACTCTATGGATACATTCGAGTATCTACAAAGGAACAGAATCAAGACCGTCAGCGGTTGGCCATGTACGAATTCGGTATCGCAGAGCGTGATCTGTATATGGACAAGCAGTCCGGCAAGGACTTTGAGCGTCCCAACTATAAGCGGCTCATAAGAAAATTAAAACCGGGCGACGCCCTTGTTATCAAGAGCATCGACCGACTGGGCCGCAACTATGAAGAAATTCTTGAGCAATGGCGCATCATCACCAGAGGGAAGAAAACCGCTATCGTGGTGCTGGATATGCCGCTGCTGGATACCCGGCAGGGACGGGATCTGACCGGAACGCTGATCGCAGACATTGTGCTCCAGCTTCTGAGCTATGTAGCGCAGACGGAGCGGGAGTTCATACGCCAACGGCAGGCAGAAGGCATCGCAGCCGCGAAAGCTAAAGGTGTTCACATGGGCAGAGCACCTATGGAGATACCGGAGAATTTTGCCCCGGTGTATGATCGGTGGAAGCGGGGAGAGGTTTCCGGTCGGGGCGCGGCCAGGATGCTCGGTGTTGCACAGCACACATTTACCAAGTGGGCCAGCGCACAAATTTGAAACTTTGAGCAAAAAAATACACCTTTGGTACCAGTGTATTTGCACAAAGGTACACTTTGATGCTCTTGCTGGGGAGACCTTGGTTTACGCCTTATTTTGGATAATTTTACAATTTCTGGCTAAAAATGCAATAGCCATTCGAGAATTAAAGTGTGACTTTCGTGGCGAAGAATGCAGAGGGGGAGGATATTTCCAGCACCCTGACTGCGATTGACCGTTCCAACACCGGCGCTGCCTGCGGCGTTTTGATGGACGGCAAGATCTACACCACCGTTGCCGAGGCTGCCAAAGACGCTGAACCCGGCGACACCGTCACTTTGCTGCACAACTCCGCCGAGAGTGTGACCTTACCCAAGGGCGTGACTCTGGACAAGAACAACTACACCGCTAACTCTGTTACCGTGGCTCAGCCCGCTGAAGTTTGTGATTATGATGGTCTGGTTGCCGCTCTGAGCGCAGGAGAGGATGTTAAGTTGACTGCCGATGTTTTTGTTGACACTGCCATCACTGTTCCGGATAATACTGTCATAGACCTGAACGACAAAACCCTCTACATTAATGTAGAAAATTCTTGCTACAACGATGCCGCCATCAAAAATGGCAATATTGTTCTGGGCAAGGATGACGTTCACGTCTGCGATGGTTATTTCCTGGTCAATAACGGTAAAACCCTGCTTCTGGACGATGTGAACGTGAGTTCTTCCGCTGATGGTATCAAAGGATATGCCGTGTTTCATCTGAAGACTGGTGCAAGTCTGAACCTGAACAAATCCACACTGAACATCAGCAACAATGAATACTCTTCCGGTTACATAATGTATGCGAACGAAGCCACCGCAACCCTTAACTTTACCGACACCGCCATCACTGCGAGCAAGGTCAACGGTATTGTCCATGCTACCGCCGTCATGAGTGGTTCCACTTTTACTTTGACCGATGCTGTAGAGCATGGTATCAACCGCTCTGCTGTGACTCTTAACGATTCTGATGTTACCATCTCCGGCGGTACTGGCCGCGGTATTACTCCTCAGCACGGTGATTTGCTTGTCAACGGTACTTCCACCGTAACGATTTCCGATATGGCGGAGGCTTCCATTCAGTTGCGCGACGATGCTGGAATGACCGTTGCTGAAACGGCGACCGTTACTGTGGATAAGGCTGTGAGTCTTGATAGCGGTGCTACTGGTATGGTTAGCGGCACTGTGATTGATACGAGCAAAACTGTCACTATCACATTCAACTCCAAGGGTGGATCTGAGGTCAGATCCATCACCCAGACTTATGGCTCTAAGATCGCCGATCTTCCTGTTCCCGCCAAAAGCGGCTATCTTTTCGCGGGCTGGTACAGCGACGAAGCTTGTACGACGGAGTTCACCTCTGATACCGTGGTCACCGAAAGCATTACGGTTTATGCCAAGTGGAACAAGCGCAGTTCCGGCATCAGTGGTCCCGCCCGATACGCCATCGCCGTTGAGGATTCAAGGAACGGCAATATCACCGTGTCTCCCACCCGCGCTTCCTCTGGTCGAACTGTGACCATCACTGTCGATCCCGACGATGGATACCAATCGGATGAACTGGTCGTTCTGGATAAGAACGGCAAGGAGGTTAAGCTGACTCGGAAATCTGAAACCCAGTACACTTTCAAAATGCCATCCGGTGAGGTGACCATCGAGGTAACCTTTGCGGAGATCGCCCCGTTCAAAAATCCCTTCATGGATGTGGCTGAGAGTGCCTACTATTACGATGCTGTTCTTTGGGCTGCGGAGAAAGGTATTACCGGCGGCACCAGTGCTACCGCTTTCAGCCCGGATGCTCCCTGCACCCGTGCTCAGATGGCTACTTTCCTGTGGCGCACCGCCGGTTCTCCCGAACCTGAGGGCGGCACCAATCCGTTTGTTGATGTGCCTGCCGACGCTTACTATGCAAAGGCCGTTCAGTGGGCCTATGCGCTGGGAATCACCGGCGGTACTTCGGCTACCACGTTCAGTCCCGATCTCACCTGTACTCGCGGCCAGATGGCTACTTTCCTCTGGCGTAATAGCGGCTCTCCTGTGACAGTTAGCAGCGCTCATTTCGATGATGTTTCCGCTGACGCCTATTATGCCGCTGCGATCCAGTGGGTTTACGAGCAGGGCATTGCCGTTGGTACTTCTGCGATAACCTTTAGTCCTAATGATTCCTGCACCCGTGCCCAGATGGTGACTTTCCTGTATCGGTATCTCGGTGAATAAACCGAGCGTGTTCTTCACCATCACCGGCTGCAATGCCGAATCAATGATAAAGCCGAGGAGCAAGTCGCCTGATTTGCTCCTCGGCTCTTTTCAAAGTTTCTTAAATCGCGTTTTTATCTCATCATCAATGAACTTGCTGCGCTCGGACTGCTTCGGTATCCGCATAGGCCGTGGTATTTTGTCGCTCAAGTTGTTTGAAATATTTCTCCGTCATGATTCAGAACTGCTTACGAAGTTCTCTGATGCCGTGTGCTGAATTCTCTAAGCCCGCGATCATATCCCGGTAGATCGTGCGTCCTTCCGAGTGAATCTGCTCTCATTTTTCTCTGTCAACAAACAGGTTTTCCAGCGAATGGTAAAAGGAAAAAACGAGTTCAGGACTTGCGCAAATGCGCAAAATATGTTATAATACAATATTTAGAGAAGACATTGGTTTTTACACACAGGCTTTTGCGCCTGAAAACCGCGGCGGTCATCGGACTTGACTGCGGTATGGAAAAAAGGAGGACAAAGCGTGGATCGTTTTCAACTGGTTTCGCCCTATTCGCCGACCGGCGATCAGCCGGATGCAATTGCAAAACTCAGCGCGGGGGTGGACGCGGGTCTGTCGGAACAGACGCTGCTCGGCGTGACCGGCAGCGGCAAGACTTTCACTATGGCCAATATCATTGCGCATACCAACCGACCGACGTTAGTACTGGCGCATAACAAAACGCTGGCCGCCCAGCTTTGTTCCGAGTTCCGCGAATTTTTTCCGCACAACGCAGTAGAATATTTTGTTTCGTATTACGACTATTATCAGCCGGAAGCTTATATTCCCGGCAAGGATATGTATATCGAAAAAGACGCGATGATCAACGACGAGATCGATAAGCTCCGGCACAGCGCGACGAGTTCGCTTTTTGAGCGTCGGGATGTGATTATCGTGGCCAGTGTGTCCTGTATTTACAGCCTTGGCGACCCATCCGAGTATCAGGAACTGCAGATTGTGCTGCGCGAGGGCGCGCAGATGGAGCGCGAGGATTTGCTTCATCGGCTGGTGGCCATCAGCTATGAGCGCAACGACGTCGGCTTTACGCGCGGAAAGTTCCGGGTTCGGGGGGACACGGTGGAGATTTTTCCCGCTTCTGAAAATGAAAAGGCGGTGCGCGTTGAGTTTTTTGGGGATGAGATTGAACGGCTGAGCGAGGTCAACGTTGTGACCGGAGAACTGGTTCGCCGTCTGCATACGACCGTTGTGTTTCCGGCAACGCATTACGCGGTTTCCGATGAAAAGCGCGAGGAGGCGCTGGCCGACATCGAGCGCGAAATGGAGGAGCGGGTCGCGTTTTTCCGCAGGGAAAACAAACTGCTTGAAGCGCAGCGAATTGAACAGCGCACGCGCTATGATCTGGAAATGCTTCGTGAAGTCGGATTTTGTTCGGGTGTGGAAAACTATTCCCGCGTGCTTGCCCGGCGTCCGGCCGGTTCCACCCCGTTCACGCTGCTTGATTATTTCCCGAAAGATTTTCTGATGTTTATTGACGAGTCGCACGTCACACTGCCGCAGGTGCGCGGCATGTCGGGCGGCGACCGCGCGAGAAAGACGAATCTCGTGGAATACGGTTTCCGTCTGCCGAGCGCGTATGACAACCGACCGCTCTTCTTTGATGAGTTTGAGTCGAAACTGAATCAGGTGATTTATGTCAGCGCCACGCCCGGAGAGTATGAGCGCGGGCGCAGCGGTCAGATTGTCGAGCAGATCATTCGGCCGACCGGACTTTTGGATCCGCTGGTCGAAGTGCGCCCGATTGAGGGGCAGGTGGACGATCTCATGGGCGAGATCCGCGCGCGAAGCGCCCGCGGCGAGCGCGTTTTGGTTACCACTCTGACTAAGAAAATGGCCGAGGACCTCAGCGCTTATCTTGACGACAACGGAATCAAGGTCAAATATATCCATCACAGCGTCGAGACGATGGAGCGAATGGAGATCGTGCGCGATCTGCGGCTGGGCGTTTTTGACGTGCTGGTCGGTATCAATTTACTGCGCGAGGGCTTGGATATTCCGGAGGTGTCGCTTGTTGCGATCCTTGACGCGGATAAAGAGGGATTTTTGCGCAGCGAGACCTCACTTGTGCAGACTATCGGGCGCGCGGCGCGGAACGCTGGGGGCAAGGTCATTATGTACGCCGATACGGTGACGGCTTCCATGCAGGGCGCAATCAGGGAAACCGAGCGCCGCCGCGGGGTGCAGAGCGCCTATAACGAGTCGCATGGAATCGTGCCGAAAACGATCGCAAAGGAAGTGCGCGAGGTTATCAGCCTCGGCGCCAAACATAAGGAGACGGAAAAGAAGAAAAAGCTTTCAAAGGCCGAGCGGGACAAGCTGATTGAACAGCTGACAACCGAAATGCGCGCTGCTTCCCAAAAGCTTGAATTTGAAAAGGCGGCGTTTTTGCGGGACAAGATCCGCGAGCTGCGCGGCCTGTAAGATTACGCGGCAGGGCCGTAAAAAAGGAGAAATACCATGGCGAAGAATATTGTGATCCGCGGCGCGCGCGTGAACAATTTGAAAAATGTCAGTCTGACGATTCCGCGCGACGCGCTGACTGTGCTGACCGGTCTTTCAGGCAGCGGCAAGTCGTCTTTGGCGTTCGATACGCTGTACGCGGAGGGGCACCGCCGTTTTGTCGAGTCGCTCTCTTCCTATGCGCGCCAGTTTCTGGGGCAGATGGACAAGCCGGACGTGGACAGCATCGACGGTCTGTCCCCTGCGATTTCCATTGACCAAAAAACGACTTCAAAGAACCCGCGTTCCACCGTCGGCACGGTTACGGAAATTTACGATTACCTGCGCCTGCTGTATGCCCGCGTCGGCATTCCGCACTGCCCGGTCTGCGGAAAGGAGATTCGGCAGCAGACGGTGGATTCGATTATAGAGAGTATTCAGCGCTTGCCTGAGGGGACGCGCTTTATGGTGCTTGCACCAGTTGTCCGCGCGGCCAAAGGGCGGCATGAAAAGGCGCTTTCCGAGGCCAGACGCAGTGGTTACTCGCGCGTGCGTGTGGATGGCAGTCTGTATGACCTTGCGGAAACGGTGGAATTGGATAAAAATCTCAAACATACAATCGAAATCGTGATCGACCGCCTGGTCAACCGTCCGGACGCCCGGACACGGCTCGGCGATTCGGTCGAGACAGCGGTCAGCCTCACAGATGGACTTGTGCGCATTGTGACGGTGCCGCGCGGGTCGGGCGAGGAGGAGCGTGAGATCGACTATTCGCTCAAATATGCCTGCGAGGAGCATGGCGTCAGCTTCGGCGAGCTTGAACCGCGTATGTTTTCTTTCAACGCGCCGTCCGGCGCCTGTCCGCGCTGCGCGGGACTCGGAATGCTGACAAGGGTATCCGAAAAAAAGCTGCTGCCCGACAAGAGTTTGTCTCTGCGGCAGGGGGGGATCGCGTGCAACGGCTTCAAAACGCTGGAGGCGGAAAGCTGGAATGGTCCGCTGATTGAAGCGGTGGGCAAAAAATACGGTTTTACGCTCGACCAGCCGCTTGGCACCTTTACCCGCACCGCCATGAGCGCGCTGCTGTTCGGCACCGGTAAGGAGCAGTACGAGGTCACGCGCTATTTCGGAGGGGAGGCGCATCGGCAGACCTGTGCGTTTGAGGGCGTTATTCCCATGATCGACCGCCGCCGCGAGAGCTATGGGCTGGAATATTACGACTCGCTTCTGGAAGAGCAGGTGTGTCCGGAGTGCGGCGGCGGCCGCCTGAACAAAATGATGTTGGCCGTCACGGTCGGCGGAGTCAATATCGACGAGCTTTGCCGGATGCCGATTGACCGTATGCTGGCTTTTGTCAATTCGCTGGAGCTTACCGGCGCTGAGGAGCAGATTGCGGGCGAAATTTTAAAGGAGATCCGCGCGCGGCTGTCTTTCCTTTGCAGCGTCGGACTGGAATATCTGAATCTTGCGCGCCGCGCCGGAACGCTTTCGGGCGGAGAAGCGCAGAGAATCCGTCTGGCGACGCAGATCGGTTCGTCGCTTGTCGGCGTGCTGTATATTTTGGATGAGCCGAGCATCGGTCTGCATCAGCGGGACAACGATAAGCTGATTGACACGCTCAAGCGCCTGCGCGATCTCGGCAATACCGTGGTGGTTGTGGAGCATGACGAGGATACGATGCGCGCGGCCGATTATCTTGTGGACATCGGCCCCGGCGCGGGTGTGCACGGCGGTGAAATCGTGGCGGCGGGTACGCCTGCCGAGGTGGCCGCAAATTCCGCGTCGGTTACCGGTGCGTATCTTTCGGGGCGGGCGGTGATTCCCGTACCCGATACCCGCCGTCCGGGCAACGGTGCGTTTTTGACTGTTCGGGGCGCGCGGGAGCACAACTTAAAGAATATCGACGTCACGTTCCCGCTCGGAAAATTCATCGCGGTGACCGGCGTTTCGGGCAGCGGCAAATCCTCGCTTGTCAATTCGATTCTGTATGCGAGCCTTGCGGAAACGCTCAACCGCGCGGTTACATTCCCCGGCGAGCATGACAAAATCGAGGGCGCGTCGGCGCTTGACAAGGTGATTTGCATTGATCAAAGCCCAATAGGACGCACGCCGCGTTCCAATCCGGCGACGTATACCGGCGTATTTTCGGACATTCGCGAACTCTTTGCGAAAACGAGAGAGGCCAAGGCGCGCGGCTATAAATCCGGCCGTTTTTCCTTTAACATCAAGGGCGGACGCTGCGAGGCCTGCGAGGGGGACGGCGTGAAATGCATTGAGATGCATTTTCTCCCCGACGTATACGTCAAATGCGACGTGTGCGGCGGCCGGCGCTACAACCGCGAAACGCTGGATGTGAAATATAAAGGAAAGAACATTTATGAAGTGCTTGAAATGACCGTCGAGGAAGGACTTGAATTTTTTTCGGGCGTACCGTCGGTCCAGCGCAAGCTGCAGACGCTCTTTGACGTGGGACTCGGATATGTGAAAATCGGCCAGTCCTCCACGACGCTTTCGGGCGGGGAAGCGCAGCGCGTCAAGCTGGCAACCGAGCTTTCCAAGCGCTCTACGGGGCGGACGATCTATATTTTGGACGAGCCGACCACAGGTCTGCACTCAGCCGACGTGGCAAAGCTGATTGAAGTGTTGAATCGCCTGTGCGACGCAGGGAACACGGTTGTTGTGATCGAGCACAATCTGGATGTTATCAAGGTGGCCGATCATATCATTGATCTCGGCCCTGAGGGAGGGGACGGCGGCGGCCGCGTTGTGGCGGAGGGAACGCCTGAGGAGGTTGCCATGGCCGAAGGTTCCTATACCGGAAAGTACCTGCGTCCGAAACTGCGGTAACGCAGAAAAAATCCGGAATTTTGAGTATCGGTTTCAGAAAGAACGTGTAAAATACACGCCTGACTTTGCATACGGACAGGAGGAACCCCTATGCAGATTGCTGTTATCTGCGAATACAATCCTTTTCATTTGGGGCATGCCTATCAGATTGCGCAGATTCGCGCGCGCTTTGGCGAAGACGCCTGCATTACCGCCGTTCTCGGCGGATTGTTTTCTCAGCGCGGCGAACCGTATATTGCGCCGCCGTATGTCCGCGCGCAGGCTGCGGTTTGCTGCGGCGCGGATCTTGTGCTGGAGCTTCCGTATCCGTGGTCGGCGGCGCCTGCAGCTTATTTTGCCCGCGCGGGCGTGGAGATCGCCTCAGCCGCCGGCGCGGATGCGCTGGCTTTTGGAAGCGAGTGCGGCGATCTTGACGAACTGCTTGCGGCGCGCCGAAATTTAGATCATCCGCAACTGCGCGCCGAGGCCGATGCGCTTTTGCGCTCGGAGGGCGGGGCGACGCTCGGACATATCCGCGCGTTTGAGCGCGCCTATATAAAGCGATACGGAGAAAGCCCGCTTTTGAAAAGACCGAACGATATTCTCGCGCTCGAATACCTGGCCGCGATTGACAAACTCGGCGCGCGGATAACGCCGCTTGCAATCAAGCGGCGGGGAAGCTATGCTTTGGACGGCGGGGATGGTTACGCTTCGGCGCAGAAGCTGCGTATGCGCTATGCAAAAGAGGGATTGGCGTCGCTTTTGCAGGATTTGCCGAAGCAGGCTTTCTCGGTTTTTGAGCGCGCCGCGGACGGAGGACTGTTCGGCGCGGACTTCGCGCGCCTGACGTCCGCTTTGCTGATTGCTCTGCAAAATACCTCGGAGGCGGTTGCGTTTAGCGGCGGCGGTCTGCTCGGCCGTCTGAAAAATGCCGCATACAGTGCGCGTACATTGGAAGCGCTTTTTGAAGCCGCCGCTTCCAAACGGTATACGGACGCGCAGATACGTCGGTGCGCGCTGTACGCGCTGCTGCGCACCAAGGCGTCTGCCTTTGAAGAGCCGGTACGCTGTACGCGCGTGCTTGCGGCCACGCCGCGCGGCTGCGGCGTTCTTGCCGCGCGGCGCAAAAATGATGCGCTCTGTTTTTTGACAAAGCCGGCCGCGTACCGGCGGATGCCGGAGGCGGCGGCCGCGCAGTTTGCGTCGCGCTTCGCGGCCGAATACGCATATGCGCTTACGTTACCGGGGGCGTATGATTTTTTGCGTCAGTCGCCGTATATTTCGGATATGGAGGAAGCATGAGTCAGATTTTTGAGTCTGTGATAGGCTTTTTGGAGCAATACGGCGTTTTGCTTTTTCTTCTTATATTCCTGTTTGTCAATTTTACCGGCGCGTGCGTTGTTCTTTTGGATAAGCGCCGCAGCCGTGCGTTGCGCGGAAGCGTGCGCCGCGTGCCGGAAAAATGCTTTGTCCGCTTTGCCGCGTTTGGCGGCGGCGCCGGCGTGCTGCTGGCTATGCTGCTTGTCCGGCATAAAACGCGCTCGCATAATCTTCTGCTGTTGAAAATCGCTTGCCTGACGGTTTTGTGGGTGGCGGTATGGATTTTTCTGCTGGCGCAAAACCGGGCGTTATGATCTGTGAACACAAAAATGCCGCTAAAGTGCGAGGGCACAGACTGCTTTCCAAACACCTGTCTAAGGGACGGTTCGGATATGCGCCGAAAAATATAAGCATGAACCGCAACCGAGCGAAAATATGCGCGTATGCGCGCACCGCCGAAAAAAGTTTTTTCGACGGTCAGCGCCCATGGGATTGCCATGGGCTTTTTTATTTTCTTCGTCGGCGGATTATTCATTTGAGCGGAGCAAATACTATTTAACACAGATTTAACAACAGCAGGGTTTTATACTTAACATTGGCGCTGTACAATGAAAATGCAAACCGAAAGGAAAGAATTTGTAAGGAGATTTTGAAAATGAAAAAGATAATCGTATTTGCGCTGACCTGCGCTCTGAT
>CATYXQ010000016.1 GCA_958414825.1 uncultured Eubacteriales bacterium
GAATGTATGAATTTCCACATTTTACCGGTACAATTATACGTATATCCAATAGCGGGAGAAAGAGGTGAACCCATGTCAAAAGCGAAACCTGTCGATTTTTTGCACCGAGATCACTACATCCGGCTCGGACTGAATATCGCGTATTACCGCAAGCTTGCCGGTATGACACAGGAGGATTTGGCGGAAAGGGCGCAGACCAGCCGAACGACCATCAGCATGACAGAAGCGCCGAATGTGGTGAAACCGATTTCTCTTGAGCTTTTGTTCTGCATTGCGGACGCGCTCGACGTCGAACCGTGGAAATTGCTGAAATTTCCGGACGACGGTTTGGAAATGCGCTGAAATCCTATCGTTTGACGACCAAAAAGCCGCGTGAAAAATTTTTCACGCGGCTTTTTTCATCGATTCTCTGTTCTTCAAAGCGCGGGCGCTATATCTCTGCTCCGACGTTTTACAATATGATAAAATCCGCTTTGCGCTTTGGACATACAAAGCAGGTATCCCTGCCGTCGGTTATCAGGGAAACCCGTCCGCGGAGCAAAACGCATCTGTCCGTGCGGCGCGCATACCGCTCCGCCGCCTCTAAAGGGGAAAGTCCCGCTGCGTCGCCGCAGGCGCGCGTCAAATCCTCCGCGCGGTCAAACGCCTCTGCAAAGCCGCCGCGCTCCGCGTCCGGCACGCGCGCGGCCAGCGCCGCGCAGGAGAAACGCTTCGCCGCGTGCGCGGCCCAGGACGCGCACGAAAGACCGGACGCTGCAGCGCCGGCCTCCCCGTCTTTGCAGACAAAATCCGCCGCTTCCCCCACTGAAAACAGCGGATACCCCCTGCCGAAAAGGCCGATTCCGATATTGCAGTTCGTAAGGCGGCCGATATTTTGATCCGCCGCGCCGAGAAAATGCCCGATTTTATAATACCCAACCGAAACGGTGAGAGACGAGACGACACAAAGCCCGGCCGGGAAACCATCGCCCGAAAGTCCGCTGTTAATATCCGCGCTGACGACCGCAGCCCCGCTTTGATTGATGCGCGAAATCACCGCCGCGGTCATTCCGCGCGCCTCGCCGCGAAAACCGGTGCCGAGCAGGCAGTCGGCAATCTCGGCATAGCCCGAAAAATCCGGCGTGCCGCCGCAGATCTCAAAACCGATTCCGGCGGCGCGGCACTGTTCAAAATAAAAGCGTCCGTCCTCTGAAAAGCGTTCCTCCGGCAGAAAAATCCGGCAGGGAACGCCCGCCCGCGCAAGCAAAAGCGCAAGCACATAGCCGTCCCCCGCATTGTTCCCGCCGCCGCACACAACCGCTACCGGCCCCCGCCAGGGGTACGCGGAAAAAATCCCCTCCCCCGCGCGGTACATCAGCGTGCGGCCGTCAATGCCCTGCGCAATCGTACAGGCGTCCGAGCGGCGCATGGTCTCAACCGAAACAACCGTCTCCAAAGTCTAAGCACCTCCAAACGTAAAGCTGTCCAGCCCGAAAATCAAAATCGCCGGCAAAACCGGCGACTCTTGCTTTCTGTTTCTCAGCGATTCCCATCTCGCTCCGACGCCAAACGCACCTGCAGCACAGTCAGCCGCCCGGAAGCGACCGAAAACCGAATCTCCATCCCTGCAAAAGAAAGCCCGTATACCCGCTCCGGTATGTCCTGATAAGCCGGGCGCGGATCCTGCGCTAACACCTCGCACAGCGCCGCCCGATGCCCGGGCGGAACCGCTTCCAGCATCTTTTCCGGGAACACAACCGCAAGCCTGCCCGCGCCCGGCGCGCAGGAAAATCCAGCCGACGCTTCCGGATGCGAATCGGTATACGCAAGATAGGGCTTGACGTCGAGAATCGGCGTTTTGTCCATCAGATCCGCGCCGGCCACGTGCAGAAGCGGGCCGTGCGCGCTTTGCAGCTGCACGCCGCACAGCCGCACCGACGACAGCCCTATGGGGCTTGGCCGAAAGGGCGAGCGGGTCGCAAACACGCCCATGCGCGCATTTCCGCCGAGGCGCGGCGGGCGCACCGTCGGCGACCAGTCCGCGCGCAGCGCGCCCGAAAACTGCCAGAGCAGCCAAATGTGCGTATAGTCCTCAAGTCCGCGCAGCGCGTCCGGATTCCGGTATTCCGGCTCGAACACCACGGTTGCGCGGGTGTCGGCCAGCCCGCTCTGCCGCGGGATCCCAAACTTTTCGGGAAACTCCGTATCAATATGCGCGATAATTTTCATTTCCGCCGTTTTTGCCATCATCGACCTCCAGACGCCGATCAAAACAGGAAAAAGGCCGCCAAGTCCGCGTCCGGCACGCGCAAAACCGCCGTTTCACTGCCTTTCGCTCACGATAAAATCTTCGATCATTTCCCGTAAATGAATCGGACTCGGCAAAAGCGCGTTGCAAAGAGCAATAAAACGCAGCGCCTGCTCATAATCGGAAAACGCATCCGAAATATACCGGATCCGATTCCCATCCAGTTCAACCGCCACCGCATACGCGGTATAGCTTCCTGTTTCCTCATCTGCCAATTGCTCTTTTACACAACAATACTTCATAAATCCCCCTGTATACAGAACCGGCATCTGCCGGACAAACTGGATACAGAATAACATGCGCAATTGGTAATATTTGTCAAAATCAAAATCCCGAAATTTTTCTTATTCATGCGAAAAATCTTGAACCGCATGAATTGCGGATTTTCTCAGTTTAATCCCAAAAACACAGCGGTCGGCATCGTTTAAAAAATCTTTTTTCTACCGATTTTTTTCACAGCTTAATCAAAATCACCAATCAAAGCGGCCGTACCGGGGGA
Source organism: uncultured Eubacteriales bacterium (assembly GCA_958414825.1). Taxonomy (GTDB): domain Bacteria; phylum Bacillota; class Clostridia; order Oscillospirales; family CAG-272; genus UMGS902. Next base: position 2,787 of record CATYXQ010000016.1, read on the forward strand.
AGGTTTTACCCAAAGCGTCCGCAAATACGCTTTTTGCGAATCGGAGACGCGAAAACTTTCGAGCGCTTTCCGGATCGTCCTATTATGCGTCCACGCATCCAGGCGACGTTTTGTCAGAAAAGGCAAAGCCGCGTCGTATTGTTTGGCGAGCGCGGTCGCAAAAAACCACGCGACCATCATGCGCACATAGTATTCGTCCGACCGAACGCCCGCCGCTTCTTCCAGATATTCCGGGCAAAAATGCGCGTCCAGAAAGAAAACCATGCGCATTTCCAGGCCAAAGCGAACCGTATACGGATGCGCCGAGCGCAGCCAAATCCCGATCTGCCCGGACAGAGCGGGCAAATGCCGGGCAAAAACGCGCGGGCGCATCAGATCGCAGGTCGCCCAGTTGTCCACATACGGCAAAAACGCATCGAGCGCTTCTATCGCTCGGTCATAATCGGACATAGCCTCGATCAAAAGGCCGTGCAGGTTGTTTTCCTCATAATACCGGTGCGGCAGAATACGCAGAAAAGCCTCCGCCTCAGGCGTTTTGGCAAACGCACGGGCATACCGGCGCAGCGCCGGCATACGAACGCCTAAAACCGTCTCTGGCGCCACAGTAGGGATCAGCCGGCATTGAAAAGCCTTGTAAGCCATATCCCGCATTTCCAACAGGCGCGCCTGCACAGTTTCTTCGACCGTCTGCATAAATTCCCTCCGTAAAATTTCGCCATTCAATCGGTATGCACGCCCAAACGGGGCGAACTACTGCCAATCTTCCTCTTTCATGATGCATCGAACCAGGGATACGGGCAAAGGAGGCAGCCCCCGCGCCGCGCCGACCCTTTTGTTAAAGGTCGAGGCAATCTTTTTGGGATCCGTGTGATGAAGCAGGTATTCGGTGCCCACAAACGACCGAATCTGCTCCGCGCAGGCGAGACAGCAATTGATATAGGCGCGCGCCTCATCGCGGCCGTCTGCATTGCCGCCCATCGGAACATAGTCGTGCGAAGCGACGATATTGTCAATATCCTCCTCAAGCAGCCTGTTGAGCGTCTTCCGGTATGCGGACCACGACGCAATCCCGCATCCGTACCGTCCGACGCCGAAAAACTGCAAGGAATCCCCGCAGATCAGCGTTTTGGTGCGCTGATCCAAAAATCCAGCCGAATCGTCCGTATGACCGGGCAGGTGCAGAACCCGGATGCAGTCCATGATAAGATCGCCGTCGGACAGCAGTTCAAACGCCGGAACAGACAGAGGAGGACAGACGCTCTGCAAAAAAGCGCCGATCTTTGCCTCCGGGAACCGGGCATGAAGCGCAGAAAGGCCGCCGGCGTGGTCGCCGTGCGCGTGGGTGCATAAAATCTGGCGCACCGCCAAATACCGTTTTCCCAAGACGTCCCCCAGTTCCTGAATCGCCGGGATAATGTACTGCCGAACGTCGTAAGCGCCGGCGGCGCTGTCTATAATCACCGTGCCCTTCGCGGTCAAAACGCAAAACACGCCCGTATCAATATCCTCAAACGGAACGCGCAGTTTATATAAATCCGATTGTACCGGTTCAAAATAAAGCAAACTTTTCTCCTTTTTGTGTCGTTTATGTCGTTTTCATCCCTTGTCTTTTCCATTTTGTCTTCATGCCCTCCCGCTTTGCGCCGCTTTTTCGCCGCGCGGCCTTGCGCACAGCGCGCAATCGAAAAATGAAAGCGGATTTTGACGGTCCCGCCCTGCCCAAAGCAGGGCGCGCTCAACCCGTTTTCCCGCGCAGTACAATCTCGGCCGCCTCGGCGGGGGTCTTTAGGGTCTGCTCGCCGGTCTCCATGTTTTTCAGCGCAACCAGTCCGCTCTGCGCCTCGCTCTCGCCGATCAGCGCAACGTACGGAATCCCGCTGCGGTTGGCAAATTTCATTTTGGGTTTGATCCCGCGCTCTAACCAAAACACATCGGCGTTCAGCCCCGCGCCGCGCAGAACGGCGGACGCCGAAAGCGCCGCGTCTCTCTCCGCCGCAGACATCGGCACGACCAGAACGTCTACAAGCGCCGTCTGCTCGTCCGGGAGCAGATTTTCGCTCCGAAGCTGCGAGAACAGGCGGGTAAGACCGATGGAAACGCCGACGCCGGGCAGCCTGTCGTCTGTGTAGAACCCGGTCAAATCGTCGTAGCGGCCGCCCGAACAGACGCTTCCGAGCGACGGATAGTCGGTCAGCATCGTCTCGTATACCGTACCGGTATAATAGTCGAGCCCGCGCGCGATCGTGAGATCGGCGCACAGATTTTCCTCCGGCACGCCGTATGCGGCGGCGCAGTTCAGAACCGTTTCAAGTTCGTCCACACCCGCGCGGAAGGTTTCATTTTCGATTCCGAGCGCGCGCAGTGCGGCGATCACCTCCGCATTGCGCCCCCGAATGCGGATAAAATCCAAAATCCGAGCGGCGGCGTCCTCGGATACCGACAGCGAAAGAAGCTCCTCGCGCACCTTCTGCGCGCCGATCTTCTCCAGCTTGTCCACTACGCGCAGAATGTCCGCCGTCCTGTCTTTCAGTCCGAGCGTTTCAAAAAATCCGTTCAGTATCCGGCGGTTGTTGACTCGGATAACAAACCGGCCAAGCCGTAGTTTCTGAAACACCTGATAAATCACAGCGGGCATCTCCGCCTCATACATCGGATCGAGTTCGCCCGGCCCGATCACGTCAATATCGCACTGATAAAATTCGCGGAAGCGCCCTTTCTGAGGCCGCTCGCCCCGAAAGGACTTGCCCATCTGGTAGCGCTTGAACGGAAAGGCCAGTTCCTCCTTGTGCTGCGCGACATACCGCGCCAGCGGCACGGTCAGATCAAAGCGCAGGGAAAGGTCGTTCTCCCCCTTAGTAAAGCGGTAAATCTGCTTTTCAGTCTCGCCGCCCGCCTTGGCCAGCAGCACGGCGGAATATTCAATCACCGGCGTATCCAGCGGCAAAAAGCCGAATTGCTCGTACACGCTGCGGATGGTATCGTACATACGGTTAAAAAGAATCTGATCTTTCGGCAGCAATTCCATCGCGCCCTGAAGCGCGCGCGGCTTCGTTTTTTCGCTCATAACGGTCTCCTTTGTCCATACCGGCGTGCGCCAATGCAGATTCCGGCAATACGGGTAAAATAATATACACATTATACACCGCCGCTGCGCGCTTGTCAACCACACGCTTAAAGCCGCCGGTCGCAAACGCCGGCTTCGGCTGATCCGCCCTGCCGGGTACAGTCTTCGACCGTTTCAAGCCCCGTTTCAAACGCTCCGTCCCGCCAAAAAAGATTCTGTCCGCTCCAAAGCGCTCGCGCCGGAACGTCCCCCTGCGAGAACGCGCCAAATCATCCCGGAATTGTCCCGCATCCTTGACTGTATCAACAGATAAAAAACGAGGCAAAGCGAAAATTTCGCTTTGCCTCGTTCCCCGAGCGCTTGCCGCCCGTTTTATTTGCTCAATCGTTTCACCGCGCTTTTCCCCCGCGATTACCGGTGCGCCGCGCTGCCGCGGCGTGCGGGGCGTAAAAAGCAGGATGAAAATTCACTGCCTCGTTCAGGCGTAAAACACGTGATTGCCGATCGTCTCCACGTATTCGCGGTTCTTATCCATCCAGCTTCCGCTGCTCACGCGGCCGGCGCAGAAGAACAGCGCGTCCTCCACGACCTCAACGCCCTCCAGTACGATTTTTGCCGCGCGCACGGCGTCCTCGGTCGGATCATTGTAGATCGACCCGTTTGCCGCCGGCGTAAACTGCGTGCCGTTCTTGCGGTCGAAAATCACGCCGTAAACCGTATCCGGGAACGACCCGTCCTCCGTGCGGTTCAGAACGACATTGCCGACGGCGATCTGCCCAAGCATCGGTTCGCCGCGGCTCTCAGCCGAAATGATGCGGGAGAGCCAATAGAGAACGTCCTCGTCATAAAATTCATCTCCGCTCAAAATCGGCGTGACCGTACCGCTCAGATAAACAGCCTCTTCCTTAGCGCTCCACTCGCATTCAAGCGAATAGGCGCGGGCTACAGAGCGAATCGGAATGTACAGCACATCCTCAATTGTCAAATTTTTTGCCGTTTCGTTATAAAGAACTCTTTCGTTGGCTTCGATGTAATGCTGATCCGCATACGCACGGATCTCAATGCCCTCGCTGACGGCAATAGAGGCGCGGGTATCTCCGTTCCAATCATAAGCCGCCGCAGGATCAATCGCGCTGACCAAAATGCGATAGGGAGCATAAGCCGTACCGTCTACGAGCACGGCGCCGTCCACTGGGACGCTGTTCACATAAAGATCAATGGAATCACCGGTATTTTCCGAGGCCGCGCAAGTAAATGACATCAGCATTACAGAGAGCGCCGCCAGAGCAAACAGCAGCGCAGCCTTCCTGCATAGATTCATCTTGCTTCTCCTTTCAAAATATGGGGTTTCCCCTTCTGCCGGGAGCAGAATGTTTCGTCATTTGTATCGGTTTGAAAGCGTTTTTGCCCGCATTTCTCAGATAACCTGACGAAAACATGTTACATGTTAGCACACACTTCCTCCTTTGTCAACACTTTTTTGCAAATCTTCACATTGCCAATATTCTCCCATGCCGCTGAAAGGGTTGCCCGTTTTTCTGAATTTTATACGGAATCTGCAAAATTTTTTTGTATATAACATTTCTCCGAAAAGGCTTTTTTGATGGGCGCGCCCTGTTTCGGCAGCCTCATCCGTTTTCCTGTTTTCATTTACTATTATTACGATATGCGCGGCCTGATATTTGGATTCCGGTCAAGCCGAGACGTTTGAAATGGTTCGCCGTTTGACAAAATCGCCGTCCGCACAACTGCATAAAAGCAAAAACCGGAAAATTTTTCTGATTCATCTTCCTATTTATATATATAGACACTGAAACCCAACCGTAAAAATCGTCCGCATCGAATACAAGGGCTGTATTTGTCCTATGTTTTGGGTCTTGACACAATATATAGTTCATAGAGTCGAGTTTTAAGACAACATCTTGTGCTTCATAATGTTTCACGTGAAACATTACACGCAAAGACCGCACATATCGAAAAAAGTTCCCGCATGGTTTCACGTGAAACATTTTTTCTAATTCTCATGTGTTTTTTATGTGAAAAACGCAGCTTCATTCGTTTCCCGGTTGACTTGACCCAAATTTGATGCTATAATACAGTATATGCTGCAATATCCGCGCACATCTTTGATTTGCGGCTTCGACAACCGGAAACCTTTAACAGCTTTGTTTATGCACATTTGGAGGAAAGTATGGGAAAAATCATCGCCTTTGCCAACCAAAAGGGCGGCGTGGGCAAAACCACCTCGGCAGTCAATATTGCCGCTTCCGCTGGAATATTAGGCAAAAAGGTTCTGCTGATTGATTTGGACCCGCAGGGAAATACCACCAGCGGCGTCGGTATCAACAAAAAGAATCTGAAGGCAACCTCTTATGAAATTCTGATTGATGAAATTGGCGCCGCAAAAGCCGTCATTCATACCGAATTTAAAAACCTCTCCGTAATTCCATCCAATATTTCGCTGGCCGGCGCAGAATTTGATTTGTACCAACTCAGCAACCGGGAATACCGCCTTAAAAAACAGCTTGCCACGCTGCGGGATGAATACGATTATATCTTTATTGACTGTCCGCCGTCGCTCGGCATGATTACGGTCAACGCGCTGGCCGCGTCCGACGCGGTCATCATCCCGATGCAGTGCGAATACTATGCGCTTGAGGGACTTTCGCAGCTGATGCTGACCATCCGCAAAATCAAGCAACTGTATAATCCCGAACTTGAAATCTGCGGCATCCTGGTGACCATGTTCAACGGCCGCCTGATTTTGACGATGCAGGTCATTTCCGAACTGAAAAAATATTATTCGGATAAGCTCTTCAAAACGCCGATATCCAGAAACGTCAAGCTCAGCGAAGCGCCCGGCTTCGGCACGCCCGTATACTATCATGACAAATCCTCACGGGGCGCGGCCGAATATCTGGAAGTCGCCAAGGAACTGCTCGATCGCATCTGAGCGGTGAAACAGGCGGCGCATGGACACAAAATACAAACGCAAAACAAAACCCGATCCAAGCAGCGCCTAACTGAGATCTGCCGTTTGTAAAAAAGCGGCATTTTGCGAAACGATTTCATCATACGCCCGTTTCAAATTGCGTCAAAAGCTTTGAATCTGCGGGTACAGGGGGAACATTATGGCAAAAAAGCCGTCCGGACTCGGAAAAGGATTTGACAATATTTTTTACGACAATACAGTAGACGAACGCGGCAGCCTCACTAAACTGCGCCTCTCACTGATCGAACCCAAAGCGGATCAGCCCCGCAAAATCTTTGAGGGCGAAGCGCTGGCCGAACTGGCCGATTCCATTGCCGCCCACGGCGTCCTGCAGCCGATTTTAGTGCGCGAAATCGCCGACGGCCATTATCAGATCATCGCAGGCGAACGCCGCTACCGCGCGTCCAAAATGGCGGGGCTCACCGAAATTCCGGTCATTATTTTAGACAAAAGCGACATCGAAACCGCGCAGATTTCCCTGATTGAAAACATTCAGCGGGAAAATCTGAATCCGATCGAAGAAGCGCAGGCCTACCGCGCGCTGATCGGCAGTTACGGGCTTACGCAGGAAGAAGTTTCGCAAAAGGTCGGCAAGGGCAGAAGCACGATCACCAATGCGCTGCGGCTTTTGGATCTGTCCGACGACGTGCTGGCCATGCTCGGCACAGGCGAACTCTCCGCAGGACATGCGCGCGCCCTGCTTGCGCTGAAAGACCGCGAAAAAGAACCGGTCATCGCGGCCAAAATTGTTGCCGGCGGACTGTCTGTCCGCGCGGCCGAGGAACTGATTAAAAAAGAAAACCAACTGACGCGCCGAGAGGAAGAACCGGTGCCCGAACTGGGACTCAAAATCGACTATTACGCCGAACTTGAACACAAAGCGATGGATCTGCTCGGTCGCCGGGTTCATATCAACCGCCGGGGTCATGCGAAATCCGTGCAGGTATCCTTTGAGGACGACGAAGATCTGGAAATCCTGCTTCGCAAGCTCTGCGGCGAGGAAATCATTGAGCAGTAACGCCAAAATATGCGGCAGTTTCTGCGGCAAAAAATAACCGCCGCGCACAGCGGCTGTACAAAGCGGCAGCTTCAGTCGCAAAACGCACAAAATAGCCTTTTATCCGCTTCGGCGGATTGACGAGACAAAGGAGGAAGGCCATGTCGGATTTTTCAGCCCTGCTGGAGGAAATTCGCGAATACTTTTATTATAAATATTTTTCGCCCGACCTTGCGATTCTGCAAAACTTCGACGGGACGGAAATAGAACGTTTTTTGATCTTTTTGATTATCGGCGTCTGCGCCGGTATCTTTTTGGCTTCGGTCGGCGTTTATTATTCAAGCGATTTTCTCGGCCGTCCGATCCGCCGCCTGTATAAAGCGGACGCATTCACGCCCGAACACGCCAAAACGCTGGAAGAGATCGGCTGTAACAAACGCCTGATCCGCCGCAATCTGCGGCGTCCGAGCGCCCTTTCCAAATATGTGCGCACCGAGGATCCGAACACAAACGACCAGGAGACGCAGCGCGCGCGCTTTTATCTTCGCGAGGCGGACAAATACGTCGCGGACAAGCGGTTTAAGCCGGTAAAAGGCGGTTTTGCGACGCTTGTCATTACATTTGTACTGTGTACGGTTTTATGCTTTGTTTTGCTGTATTATGTCCCGGAACTGTTGGTGCTGGCGGACAATGCCATTACGATGATTAAAAATTAACGGAGCGAACTACCCATGGAGAAAAACGAATATACGCCGACTACGCCCGCCGAGCGGGCCGCGCTTGCCGAAGCGCGCGAGCGGGACGCAAGACGCCAAAAGGCGTTTGCCGCGGCGAAAACTCACGCGGCGGTCGGTACGGCAGTCCAAACCAAACGCCCTGCTGAGGTTTCGCAGACTGCGAAAAATGAACCGGTTTCGGCCGCAGCGTCCGCCTACGGCGGCGCGCCCCGCAAAGCGCGGACACAGGCGGTCGGCGACACGCGCCGGACTGCCGGCGGCGCGCGCACGGCCGTGAGAGGACAACCGCAAAACAGAAATCCCGCGCGCCTGACGCCCAAAACGTCCCACACGCAGGGCGCCGCCCATATTTCCGCGCGGACAAGCTACGGCTACGGCGGCTATGGCGACGACCGTACCGACACAAACGAATTTCCGACCTATGTGCACGCCGGAAAAAAGGGCGGCTATAAGCCCCCGAAACCGAAAAAACGCCGCGTAGCGCCCTACCGGCGCAAAAAGCTGGACCCGCGCTTCCGCGCGGCGCTTCTTGCGCTCGGCGCGCTGCTGCTGATCTTTCTCGTTTTGTTCTTCTGCGGCGTTCGTTACACGGGGAGCGTCTGCGACGACGGCCGCACGATCAAATTTTTCGGCATTGTCCGCTCCGGCGCGCCGCAAAGCGGCTGGATTTCCGCCTCGGATCCAAACGGACAGCGCATCCGAGGCCGGCTGACCGATGAAAATACGATAACCTATTCGGACGGAAGCGTTTATGTCGGCGGACTTGACGATTACAAAAAAGAGGGACAGGGCACGCTGACTTATGCCAACGGCGACGTGTATACCGGCCTGTTCGCCGACGACCGCAAAAACGGCTACGGTACGCTGACCTACATCGGCGGCGACGTGTACGAGGGCAATTTTGAAAACGATCTTCCCTCCGGCGCCGGAAAGCTGACCTACGCGGACGGAAGCGTCTACGAAGGGCAGTTCGCCGCCGGCCGCAAGAACGGAAGCGGCGTCTACACAAGCGGCGCGGCTTCCTTTGAAGGCACCTATGTAAACGACGTCAAAGAGGGATACGGCAAGCAGGTTTTCGCCAACGGCGACGTATACGAGGGCAACTACAAAAACGACATGCGCAACGGCCAGGGAACCTACACATTTTCCAATGGAGAAACGTATACCGGAGGCTTCAAGGACAACCAGCTGACCGGCGAGGGAACCTACACCTGGCCGAGCGGACGGACGATCACCGGCGTGTTTGAAAACGGCGTCATTATCAGCAGTACGACGGGCGGCAACACGATAGGCAGATAACCACGATTCCGGGAAAACAACCGCTCACGAAATAAAACGCCGAAAACAAAATTTCCGGCGCAGACCCCGCGCATCAGGCGGCAAAAGCAACGAAAAATATCCAGATCAAAGCCGCTCGCCTACCAAAAGCAGGTTTTGACCGGCTCCTAAAAGGAACAATGACAGGCGGTCTCCCAAAGGTGCGCAGAAAATTGAAAAACCCGCAATAAAAAAGGCGGCCGCTTGCAGCGGTCGCCTTTTTAGCGCCTTATGATTTTCCCGCCCGTAAACCGGGCGTACTTTTCGTGTGCACTCGCTTTGCCTCTGTCCTGCTTGAAACGATTTGTATCATACAACCGTTTTTATCGTTTGATACCCGGTTTACTTCTCGTATTCGATTTCATCAAAGCCCTTGGCTTTGGAAGCCAGAGACGCGGTCTCGTCGGTCAGAATCAGCTTGACGCCGCCGTCCAGCTTCTTTGCCGCTTCCGCCTGGTATGCGCCGAGCTTGCCTTGGAACGTGCCGCCTGTGATTTTCACGACCGCGCTGCCGCTAAACGTCGGCGTATAGCCGGTCTGATTGGTTCCGGCATACGCTACCGCGAAGAAATCGCCCGCAAAACTGCCGCCGTTGATCTCCACATAGAGTTCGCCGTTAAAATCATTCATTCCGGTTCCGCTATTTGCCGATGTGCTAACAAAATTGAACGTACCGCCGTTGATAATCACCGACAGTTTCACGCCCTCTGCAACATCGCTTACCGCATACGCAGCCTTTGCGCGCTTGTTGCCGCCGCGGACGATTGACCATGTGCCGCTGTTGACGGTCAGCGTGCAGTCCTTCACGCAGTCAAAGCAGGAAGCCTCCGTCGCGGCAAGCTGAATCGTATGGCCGAGGTTCAGCGACAAAACAGACGTGATATTGCGCTCCCATGTCGTCGTAACGCCGTCGCCTATGGTAAAATTGTTATACCCGACATAAAATCCCTGACCGTTTGCCGTTGTATGAACTGTGATATTCTCAATCAAAACATCGCTGCGGAAGAAATACGAACCTTTGACCACCAGCTTCGCGCCTGCGGTTTTGGCGTAATCCACGCCGTCGTACACGCTGGTAATCTTGATCTGTCCCTCAACGGCCGGGAAAAACGTCTGCGGATTGGAAACCGTACCGCAAACTACAACCGTTCCGCCGTTTTCACGCAGCATTCCAAACGCATAAGCAAGACTGCTGACCGCGTCTGCAGGCGAAGTGCCGCCGTTTTCGCGCTTTCCGCTATCGCTGACAAACACAACGTCGTTCTGCGCTGCTGGAATGACCGGCAGCGCCTCCGCCGCACCGAACACGCGGCTGTGCATGTACGCCGCGAGCGCCTCATAGCTGGTATCATCGGGATGCAGACGGTCGTTAAACGGAAGCACCGCCTCATAATAGTCCCGCAAATCGATTCCGGTTTCAAGCACCGGAAGCGAAAGCTCCTCGCCCACGCCCCGAATCAGGCCGGGCAGAATGTTCACAGTTCCCTCATAGGGGACCGCGTTGCTGGCCGCCGGAAGCGGAATCGACAGATAGATCTGCGGTTTAGACTCAAGCGCCGCAAAATCCGCGATCAGCGCCTTGTAATCCTTGACAAACTGATCGGAGGCGGCCGGATCGGTGAGGCTGCGCGCGTCGTTTGTGCCAAGCGCGATAATCACAATATCCGGCTCCGAAGCCATCGCCGTCTTATATTCAGCGGTGTTGGGATAATAAAGCTCAGGTTTGGACGCCTTTACATTGAATTTGCTGTCCGGCGACATCACATAGGAGGCCGCCTTTCCGCAGTTGACGACCCGAAAAGAGGAACCGAGCAGCACCTGCAGACGCGACGGATAGTTGTTGCGCTGATCCTTTGCGCCGGTGCCCTGCGTGATGCTGTCCCCGACGCAGACCACCTTGATGATCTCGCCGCCGGCAATGCGTTTCGCAAGGTCGTACTGCGCGTCGTCAAACATATTCGACGCCATCAAATCCTCCGCCATTGCGTTCCCGCTCCGCGTCGCGGCTCCGAGCGCCGCCCAGCACACGCAAAACGCATCGCCCCGCAGAAACTGCTCGTTTTTTCCGTCGGTCAGTCCGAGCTTATCGGACAGGGCGTACGGATCACTCCATACAAAATCGCCGCTGCCGTCGTTTTTGTCCTCATATTTCATCGCGCGAAGCAAAAGCGTGAGAAACTCCGCCTCGCTGATCGGCGCGTCCGGATCAAAATAGGCGTTGCCCGAGGCATCTTTTCTCCCTGAAACCAGCTTGTTTTCACAGGCATAGCCGACATACAGATCCGCCCAAGCGGGCACATCGTCAAAGGGCGCTTTGATATTGGCCGCCGCCGCGCTGTCCAGCACGCCGAGATAGCGCTCAAGCAGCACGACCGCCTGCGCGCGCGTGAGCGAATCGTCAAGACCGAAATCCTGTCCGCCCTCGCTGTAGCCCTGAATAAGTCCAAGCAAATACAGACCGTTTGCGCAGCTTCGGTCAGTCTCAGCAGCCGACGCGCCGAAGACGCAGACCGCCAAAACAAAGCAGAGCGCAAACAAAAAAATCATCTTTTTTTTCATTTAGCAATCCCCCGATTTGTTAATTTGACGTATCTATTATAACAGAAAGATTTTCCATTTTCAATTGATTTTTCAACATTTTGCATATTTTTTTAACCGACGCCCGATTTTCAGGGAAAGCGGCAGCGCCGGTTTTTGCCTTTCAGGCGACATGGCGGCGCGAGTCTGTTCATATACTGAATACGGGTGAGTATATGAAAAAAATTTGTTTCTGCGTATTTTTACTTCTTGCGCTGTCCCTGTTCTGCCTGTTTTCCTGTACAAAGAGCGGACGGCTGTACGACGTTGTGCTGCACGCCGTCGCCGCGGACGAATCACTGCCCGCCGGGCAGATTTCCTGCTACGGGCGTTCTTATAAAAACAGCATGTCGGAGGATTTTCTGTCCGACTATCTGGGACTTGCGGGCTATCCGGATTTTGCGGATAAAATCGAGGAAATGGCGGTCTATTCCTCCCTGAAACCGCCGCTCTGCGAATTGACGGTGCTCCGGCTGTACCGATCCTCGGACGCGGGGGACGCACAGCTATTTTTGGAGCGCCGGATCAAGGAGACCCGCCGCGCGCTGAAGCTCAGCGGCATGGAGGGGTATGCGGAAACGGCGTATATCAAGGTTTATGGAAACGTCGTCGCGCTGTATATGCTTCCGAACAATGAAGCCATCGAAAAAGCGGTCAAATCTGCGATTTGACCGCTTTTTTCAAAATCATACGAACTTTCTCTGTCAAAACGCGCAGGCGCCGCCTGCGCGATACGGGCGCTATTCCCGAATGGTCACAACGTCCTCGCCGTCCACCTCGCAAAGACTGACGCAAACCTGCTCGCTGTGGCGCGTGGGCACGTTTTTGCCCACGAAATCCGGGCGGAACGGAAGCTCCCGAAGACCTCTGTCCACAAGCACCGCAAGCTGCACCGTGCGGGGACGGCCAAGATGAAAAACGCCCTCCAGCGCCGCGCGCACCGTGCGCCCTGTAAAAATCACATCGTCCACCAGCACGACGTCTACGCCGTTTACATCAAAATCCACATGCGTCTCGCTGAGCACCGGCTGTTCACTGCGCATACGGAGATCATCCCGGTAAAACGTAATGTCCAGTTCCCCGACCGGCGGACGCGCGCCCTCGATCTGCTCCATTTTTCCGGCAATGCGCTCGGCCAGCGGCACGCCCCGCCGCCGCACGCCGATCAGAGCGACGTTCTGTGCGCCGCGGTTCCGTTCCAAAATTTCATGCGCGATCCGCGTCAGCGCGCGGGAAAGCGCCGATTCATCCATAATGACCGCTTTGATCTTTTTTTCGTTTTCCAGCATCGGCATACCTCACGCATCCGGCTGAATGTATTTCCAGTAGGATCTCAGATAATCGACGCCCGACCAGACTGTCATAACCGACATTGCCGCCATCGCAATATAACTGAAAAGCCGGGGCGGCAGAGCGCTTGCGGGAACCGCAGGCTCTATTAAAATCACCAAAATGGCAAAAATCTGCGTGACCGTCTTGACCTTGCCGATCCACTTTGCCGCAATGACCTCGCCCGACCTGCCGGCGACGACCAGCCGCATCGAGGTCACGGCCAGTTCGCGGAAGATCACGATAAACGCCGCCCACACGAAAACAGGGCGAATATCCTCAAACCGGTACAGAATGCCGAGCAGCGCGCCGAACACCATCAGCTTATCGGCCAGCGGATCCATAAATTTTCCGAAATCGGTAATCAGCCCGCGTCGGCGCGCGATTCTTCCGTCCAGCATATCGGTAAGGGAGGCAATGCCGAACACGGCCGCCGAAATCAGACAGGCCGCCGACGTGTTTTCAGGAAGCGTAATCGCAAGCAAAAACAGCGGAACCAAAAGACAGCGCAGCATCGTCAGACGATTCGGTAAATTCAGTTTCATTTTATGCCCTCCAAAGCCCGGCCAAACAGGTCGTAATCCAGCGCCTCGGTGATCTCCACCTGCACAAAGCGTCCCTCAGGGATCTTTTTCTCCGCCGTAAAATACACTTTTCCGTCTACATCGGGCGCGTCCGCGCGGCTCCGGCCGAAATACACGCCCGAAACCGTATCGTATCCCTCGCAGAGCACCTCGATTTGAGCGCCGATTTTTTCTTTCAGCAGCTTTTCGGACACGGCAAGCTGCACGCGCATTAGCGCGTCGCACCGGTCCTGCTTTTCCTGCTCGTCAAGCTGACCGTCAAACGCCGCGGCCGCGGTTCCCTCCTCTTGGGAATAGGCGAACGCGCCGAAACGGTCAAATTTCGTCTCTTTGACAAATTCGCAAAGCTCCGCAAATTCGTCCTCGGTCTCGCCCGGAAAGCCCGCTATGACCGTGGTGCGGATCGTCACCCCCGGAATCTCCCGGCGAAGCTTTTCTATAACCGAGCGGATCAATTCTCCGCCGCCGTGCCGGTTCATCGCCGAAAGCACACGTTCATTTATATGCTGCACGGGCAGATCCACATACTTGCAGACGCGGTCGTTGTCCCGAATTTCGGCAATCAGTTCATCCGTGATCTTATCCGGATAGAGATAGAGCAGCCGGATCCAGGGAATCGAGGTTTCCCGGCAGAGCGCGCGCACAAGCTCGGTCAGCATGTACTTTCCGTACAAGTCCAGCCCGTAGCGGGAGGTGTCCTGCGCAATCAGATTGAGCTCGCGCACGCCGAGCGCCTCCAGATTTTTCGCCTCGGCCACAAGATCCTCGACCGTGCGCGAGCGCATCCGGCCCCGGATCATCGGGATCGCGCAGTAGGTGCAGCGGTTGTCGCATCCCTCAGCGACTTTTAGATACGCGGTGTATTCGGGCGTGGTCAGCACGCGGTCGCCGCCCAGCGGCGCTTTTTCCCTGTCTTCAAACGAGGTATATTTTTCGCCGCGCGCAACCGCCGCGACCGCCTCCGCGATTTTGTGATACGATCCGGTGCCGAGCAGCGCGTCCACCTCGGGCATTTCATCAAGGATTTCACTGCGGTACCGCTCGCAAAGACATCCGCAGACGACAATTCCGCGCAGCTTTCCGTGCGACTTTAAATAGGCGACGTCGAGAATGTTTTCAATAGCCTCTTCCTTTGCACTTTGGATAAAGCCGCAGGTATTGATTACCACAATGTCCGCCTCAGTCTCGTCCGGCGTGATCTCATAGCCGCTGTCGGCCAGAATTTTCAGCATGACTTCGGTATTGACCAGATTTTTGGCGCATCCGAGCGACACAAAACCGATTTTCATTCAAACCATTCCTTTGAAAAATTTATCTAAACTTCGGAAAAAAGGGGGCTTTCCCCCTGTCAAGCGGCATTCACATTCGGGACAAGCGCACGCTTGTCCCGCCCCCAAAGCTCAAAATCCGTGATCGTAGAGCACTTTGCGAAACTTTTCGGCTTCCTCAGGCGTTTCGGGCTGGAGCTTGCCGAATCTTCGCAAAAGATAGGCCCGCTTTGAATTTTCAAAATCCTCGTCGGTATACGTCTCAAGCGTATTTTCGACGTCCTCCCGCGCATACCCGCGCTTGAGAAGGATCGCCCGGATTCTGCGCGGCCCATACCCCCGCCTTTCCACGCACACGCGCACATAGCTCTCAACCTGCGCCGGTTCGTCAATATAGCCGCACTCGACCAAAAAGGATACGGCCTGACGAATAGCCTTGTCGCTGTAGCCCTTTAAAAACAGCTTTCTTGCCATCTGCTGCCGATTGCACAGTCCGCCGGACAGCACGCGGATCGCATAGCGCACCGCGGCGTATCGGTCGGCGCATTCCATCAATTTCGGAAGAACCTCCGGCGAAATCGGGCCGAGGTCCAGCGAAAGATTAAAATAATCGTCTACGGAAATCGTCAAAATTCCATTCAGCCGGTATACCGAGGGCAAAAGAGAAGCCGGCATTACATGAATCTGCATACCGTCCCCGCCGTCGGCCGGAAGAATCCGGGCGATCCGCAAATATTCATTAGACATCTAAATCAAAATCCCGCACGTCAAATTCTTCTTCAATCTCGAAATCGCCCCCGGCATCCTCGTCGAGCAATTCCGGATTGGCGGTAGCGCGGATCTTCTTTTCGATTTCAGCGGAGACGTCCGGATTGCTCTCAAGGAATTTGCGCACATTTTCCTTGCCCTGTCCGATTCGCTCACCGCCAAAAGAATACCACGAACCGCTCTTTTGAATCACGCCTGAAACCTCACCAAGATCGACGAGTTCGCCGATTCTTGAAATGCCCTTGCCGAACAGAATGTCAAACTCCGCCGTGCGGAAGGGGGGCGCGACCTTGTTTTTGACCACTTTGCATTTGACGCGGTTGCCGTACACCTCGCCGCCCGACGCTTTGATCTGCTCGCGCTTGCGCACGTCGATCCGCACCGAGGCGTAATATTTGAGCGCGTTGCCGCCCGACGTGACCTCAGGATTGCCGTACATCACGCCTACTTTGTCGCGCAGCTGGTTGATAAACACGACAATGCAGTTGTTTTTGGAAATAATGCCCGACAGCTTGCGCATGGCCTGAGACATGAGCCTTGCCTGCAATCCGACATGCGAGGAGCCCATTTCGCCGTCGATCTCCTGCTTCGGCACAAGCGCCGCCACTGAATCGACGACGATCACGTCTATAGCGCCCGAACGCGCAAGCGCCTCAGCGATAGAGAGCGCGTCCTCGCCGCAGTCGGGCTGGGAAACCAGAAGATCGTTGATGTTGACGCCTAACTTTTTGGCATAGCGGGGATCGAGCGCGTGCTCCGCGTCGATAAACGCAGCCTCTCCGCCCGCTTTCTGCGCCTCGGCTATAATGTGCAGCGCGACCGTGGTTTTACCGGACGATTCCGGCCCGTAGATCTCCACGATCCGTCCGCGCGGAACACCGCCGACCCCAAGCGCCAGATCCAGCGTCAGCGAGCCGGTCGAAATCGAAGGAATGTCCCCGTCAAGCCCCTCGCCGAGCTTCATAATCGCGCCCTTGCCGTATCCCTTTTCAATCTGGGCAAGCGCGGTAGCCAGCGCCTTTTCCTTGTCGGCGCCCTCGCTTTCAGCCGCGTCCCCGGCTTTCGCCGAAGGTTTTTTGGTCGATTTCATGCATTTTCCTCCTGTCCCGGCTTTCGCCGAATATCGTTCAAATTACGACAAAACCGAATGGTAATCTATACCGGGCCTTTGCTTTTTTCATCTGTGAAAAAAACTCTGCCGCGCACGGCGTCAAAAGTCGCGGTATGCGTCCGTGTATCCTTGTATTTATGTATACCTGCGCGTCCATGCGCGAAGCGCCGCGCGTCTTTTGCGTCCGGGGACGCTCAGTAGGTCGGACTGTCCAGCCGCCAGAGCGTCTCGGTCGTTCCGTCCTCCTTCGTATTGACAATACGAACCAAAATCAGTTCCACAATCTGCGTTCTGCCGTCCGCGCGGGTGTCGATCTGAATCGTCACGCGATCCGGCGCGCGCTTTTTGAGAATCAGCGTGGAATAGTCGTATTCCCGCTCGGCAAGCGTATAGACCGGCGAGGAAACGGACTGCATCAGTCCAAGTTCCCCCTCCGCAAAGCGCGGGGGCGAAACCGCGTCCTCGGCCGCCACGCCGTCAAACGCCGCCGCATAGAGCAGCGCGCAGTATTCGGGCGTGAACACGGCCTCCGTCGCCTCTTTGATCTCGCTTATAGAATAAAATCCAAGCTGCGCGCCGTCCACATAATAATAGCCGCCGGAGGGCAGGTCTTCCGCCGCAGGCGGAAAACCGTAGCCGAAATAAATCTCATTGAGCGGCTTTGAAGCCTCGATAAGACCGGGCAGAACCGCGCGGACCTCGCTTTCCTCAATGCGGTTTTTTTCACAGCCGAAAAGAAGCGGCGTGAAAAGGAGACAGAGAAGTAAAAAACCGATTCCCGCTTTAAATCTCATCATTTAAATCCTCATTTGCCTCTTTGCCGTCGGCGTCCCCGTCCGCGCCGTCTGCGGCGGAAGCTCTCTCTGCCGCGCGTTCAAGCGCGGCGGCGGTCGCCGCTTCTTTTTCGAGGCGCTCTTCGCTTTCAACCTTGGCAAAGTTCACGATTTTCGAGTCCTCGGACAGGCGCATGACAATGACGCCGCCGGCCGTGCGCGAATAGGTCGGAATGCCCGAAACCGGGATCCGAATGACCGTGCCGTCCCCGGTAATCAGCATCAAATCGTCCTCGTCCTCCACAGACGCGATTGAAGAAAGCCTTCCGGTTTTTTCGGTGATGTTGTGCGCGCACACGCCCTTGCCTCCGCGGTTTTTCATCGTGCGGAAGTCCTCAAATTCGGTCAGCTTGCCGTATCCGTTTTCAGTGATCGTAACCAGTTTTCTGCCCGGTTCGACCAGCGCGACGCCGCAGACTTCGTCGTCCTCCGCGACGCGAATCCCGCGCACACCGCGCGCCGTTCTGCCCATCGCGCGGGTATTCTGCTCTTCAAATCGAACCGCGTTGCCGTCGTGCGTGGCGATAATGATTTCGGCGTTGCCGTCGGTGTTTTTGACAAAGAGAAGCTCGTCGCCCTCATCCAGCGACAGCGCGATTTTGCCGCCCTTTCGCTGGTACTCGTATTCGGAGAGCAGCGTGCGCTTAATCACGCCGCGGCGCGTTACCATCGTCAGATACTGCCCCTCCTCAAACGAGGAAATCTCGATCATGGCCGTGATTTTTTCACCCGGCGCGGTTTCAAGCAGGTTGACGATGTTGGAGCCCTTGGCCGTGCGCGACGCTTCGGGAATCTGGTAGGCCTTTCTGGTAAAGACCTTTCCGCTGTTTGTAAAGAAAAGGATATAGGAATGACTGTTCGCCACCAGCACCTTTTCGATAAAGTCCTCTTCTTTGGTGGTCATGCCGATAACGCCCTTGCCGCCGCGGTGCTGGGCGGTATAGGTGTCGGCCGGCAGACGCTTGATGTAGCCCGCGTTGGTCAGCGTGATAACGCAGGCGTGCCGCTCTATCAGATCCTCAAGCTCTATATCGTCTGTCGATTCCACAATCCGCGTGCGGCGCGCGTCCGAAAACTTTCGTTTGATCTCAAGCAGTTCCTCGCGGACGATGTTTTTGATTTTATTTTCATCTCCGAGAATCGAGAGAAGCTCCTCCACGCGCGCTTCAAGGTAAGCGAGTCTTTCTTCGATCTTCTGCCGCTCAAGGCCGGAGAGCTTGCCGAGCGTCATATCGACAATGGCCTGCGCCTGCGCGTCGGTGAGCGAGAAGCGCGCCATCAGATTTTCCTTAGCCGCCGATACCGACGCGCTCTTTTTGATGGTTTCGATCACTTCGTCGATATGGTCAATCGCGATTTTGTAGCCCTCATAGATATGCATTTCGCGCTGCGCGCGGTCGAGATCAAATTTCGTGCGGCGGACAACGACCTCCTCCTGGAAGTCGATATACAGCCGCAGAATTTCGGGCAGACTCAAAATCTTCGGCTGTCCGTTCACAAGCGCCAACATATTGACGGCGCAGGTGTCCTGAAGCTGCGTGAAGCGGTAAAGCTGATTGAGCACGACCTGCGGATTGGCGTCGCGCCTGTATTCCACGACAATGCGCATACCGCCGCGTCCGCTCTCGTCGCGCAGACCTGTGATGCCGTCGATCCGCTTGTCCTTGACAAGATCGGCCATGCTCTCGATCAGCATACTCTTGTTGACCATGTAGGGGATCTCGGTAAATACGATTCTGTGATGATCCTCTTCGACGTCGGCGGCGGCGCGCACGGTAATGCGCCCTCTTCCGGTCGAATAAGCGTCGTAAACGCCCTTTGTGCCGTAAATCGTGGCGTAGGTCGGAAAATCGGGGCCTTTGATATAATTCATCAGTTCGGCAACCGTAATATCCGGGTTTTCCATCATCGCGAGCGTGCCGTCAATCACCTCGCCGAGATTGTGAGGCGGAATGTTGGTCGCCATACCGACGGCAATGCCCACGCATCCATTGACAAGCAGGTTCGGGAAGCGGCTTGGCAGAACCACCGGCTCTTTTCTCGAATTGTCAAAGTTCGGCGCAAATTCAACGACGTCCTTCTCGATGTCGGTCATCATTTCATCGGCCAGCTTTGCAAGGCGCGCCTCGGTATAACGGTATGCGGCCGCGCCGTCGCCGTCCACGTTGCCGAAGTTTCCGTGGCCGCTTATGAGCGGGTAGCGATAGGAAAAGGGCTGCGCCATACGAACCATCGTCTGGTAAACGGCCGAGTCGCCGTGCGGATGATACCGACCAAGCACGTTGCCGACTGTAGTTGCGCTCTTTTTAAAGGGTTTGTCGTAGGTCAGATGATCCTCGTACATCGCGTACAGAATCCGGCGCTGACCGGGCTTCATACCGTCGCGCACGTCGGGCAGGGCGCGGCTGGTAATGACGCTCATCGAATACTCGATAAACGCCTGCCGCACCTGCTTTTCCATATCGACGTCAATGATTTTCTGTTCCGGAAATTCCAAATTGTCGCTCTGATTGTTACTCATTTCTTCTTTTCCTTCAATAAGGGGCTTTGCCCCGTGATTCAACGTTTTCAGCGGGAGATTGTACGCCCGCTGAAAAAATGAAGCGGAACCCGCCGTCCGCGTACCCTTGTGCAAAGTTTTACACTTTTCCACATTGCAAATGTGGAAAAGCGCTATTTAAAAATGTGAATAAGTCTTTTTTGGGCCGTTTGCCCGCAAATTCTCAAATATCAAGATTTTCGGCGTATTTTGCGTTGCGCTCGATAAATTCTCGGCGGGGTTCCACCTTGTCGCCCATGCAGACTGAGAAAATCCGGTCGCAGGCTATCGCATCCTCCACCGTCACAAGCTTCAGCGTGCGCCGCTGTGGGTCCATCGTTGTCTCCCAAAGCTGCTCCGCGTCCATTTCACCAAGACCTTTATAGCGTTCTGCCTTAGCGCGCTCGCCAAACTCGGCTATAATCGCGTCCCGCTCTGCATCCGAGAACGCGTATTTCTGTTTTTTCCCTTCATACACCTTGAAAAGCGGCGGCATCGCAAGGAAAACATGTCCCTTATCGATCAGTTCCCGCATATGGCGGAAGAAAAAGGTCAAAAGCAAAATCTGAATGTGCGCGCCGTCCACGTCGGCGTCGGCCATAATAATAATTTTGCCGTAACGCAGTTTTTCCATATCAAAACTGTCTCCGATCCCACAGCCGAGCGCCTGAATGATCGGGGTCAGCTGCTGATTGGAATATACCTTGTCTATCCGGCTTTTTTCCACATTCAGCACCTTGCCGCGCAGCGGCAGAATCGCCTGGAACCGGCTATCCCGTCCGTCTTTTGCGGAACCGCCTGCGGAATCTCCCTCGACAAGATAGAGTTCAGTAAGATCAGCCGAGCGCTCCTGACAGTCGGCGAGCTTGCCGGGCAAAGTGGTTCCCTCCAAAACGTTTTTTCGGCGGGTCAGATCTCTTGCGCGCCGCGCCGCCTCTCTTGCGCGCGAGGCTGCAAGCGATTTTTCAAGAATAAGCTTGCCGGAGGCCGGATTTTCCTCCAAAAATTCCTCCAGCTTTGCGGAAACAATGGTTTCCACCAGCGTGCGGATCTCGGAGTTGCCGAGCTTCGCCTTGGTCTGACTTTCAAACTGCGCGTCGGTCAGCTTGACGCTGATAATCGCGCAAATTCCCTCGCGCACATCGTCGCCCGAAAGATTTGAATCCGAATCCTTGAGCATACCGATTTTGCGCGCGTATTTGTTGATCGAACGGAGCAGCGCGTTTTTGAATCCGGTTTCATGCGTGCCGCCGTCGGTTGTGGCCATGTTGTTTGCAAAGGAAACGATCATCGAGGAATAGCTGTCGTTGTACTGCATCGCGATTTCAGCTATCGAATCATCCTTTTCGCCCCGAATATAAATCACTTCAGGATGAATAGCCGTAACGCTCCGCGTCTTATTCAGATATTCCACATAGCTGATGATACCGCCCTCATAGCAAAAATCATCCTCGGTCACAGGATCGGTGCGCAGATCGCGCAGAACAATGTTGACGCCCGCGTTTAAAAACGCCTGTTCACGCAGTCTTTCAAGCAGAATTTCATATTTGAACTCGGTCGTCTCCTGAAAAATCTCCGGGTCGGGCTTAAAGCGCACATATACGCCGTGCCGGTCGCCGCAATCTCCCTGATCTTCAAAAGGGCGCGCGACTCTGCCGCGCTCAAACCGCTCGGTATAGCGCCGCCCCTCGTGGCAGTTGTCCACTTCCATCCATTCGGAGAGGGCGTTGACCACCGACGCGCCCACGCCGTGCAGACCGCCGGCAATTTTGTAGCCCTCTCCGCCGAATTTGCCGCCCGCGTGCAGAATCGTATACACGACCTCAAGGGTCGGAATCCCCATTTTCGGATGCATTCCGCTCGGAATGCCGCGTCCGTCATCCTCTACGGAAACGCTGCCGTCCTCATGGATTTCAACCGTGATTTTGTTGCACTTTCCAGCCAGCGCTTCGTCTATGGAGTTGTCCACAATCTCGTATACAAGATGATGAAGTCCCTTTTCCGACGTGGCGCCGATGTACATGCCCGGACGTTTTCTGACTGCTTCCAGACCTTCAAGCACCTGTATTTGGCTTTCATCATAAGAATCGTGAATCTGTTCCATCTCTACATTCTCCCATTTTTGCGGATTCGACTGCGCAGTGCGAGCGTGGAAAGCTGCGAAATGCAGACGGCCGCCTTTTTAATTTTGCGGTCTTTATCATACAGAATAAAGGATTTTGGAAGCTCTTCCCTGGAAATTTCCAAAGCGCCCTCCCGCTGCGCCCGGCGCAGAAAATTTCGCGTGTCCGCGCCCATTGTCGCGTTGTCCATATCAAAAAGACCGATAATGCTCTTATTTAAAATGATTTTGTTGTTGCCCGCGTGCAGATACATAAAACCTCCCGAAAAACGCTAAATTTGCCGGTAGCGGCCGCCGCATACCTCGATCATCGAAACGCTGTGCCGCTTTGCGTATTCTCCGCGCTCGCAGGCGGTCACAATCAGCTGCCGCTCACCCATTTTAGAGAGGATATAGGCGCGTCTTGCCTCGTCCAGTTCTCCGAGTACGTCGTCCAGCAGAAAAACCGGGGATTCCCCCCTTTCCCGCCTTACCATATCCCCTTCCGCAAGCTTTAAGGCAATCGCGATGGAACGCTGCTGCCCCTGAGAAGCGAACTGCCGCGCGTCCCTATCCGAAACCGTAAACAAAAGATCGTCCCGCTGCGTGCCGACAAGACACATTTTCGCAGCGACCTCTCTCTTCATATTTTCGCCGAGCAGCCTTATATATTCCGATTTTACCGCTTCAAAACCGGCAAATTCGGCAGGAATGCCGCATTTGTATTCGATCTTTGCAGTTTCGGTTCCGCCGCTGATCTGCGAGATGGTTTCCCCGACGTATTTTGAAATTTCATTCACATATCCGCGTCTGAAAAGGCAAATTTTTGCAAAGCAGGAAGCGAGTTTTTCATTATAGGCAAAAAGCAGCTTCGGATCAAAGCCCTCCTCTTTTTTGAAGAGCGCGTTTTTTTGTTCGATCATCCGCTTCTGCACAGAAAGCTGAGACAGGTATTCGCCGTACAGCTGAGAGAGCGCAACGTCCATAAATTCCCGTCTCTGCGACGGCGCGCCCTTGACAATAGACAGATGATCCGGGCAGAAAAGCACCGCGTTGAACCGCCCGATACTCTCCTTTGCGCTGATTCTGACGCCGTTTAAAAAGCGCGCGCGGCTTCCCTCAAAATACCGGTATGCGAGCGTTTCTTTTTCCCCGCGCCGGATAAATTCGATCTCTATAGAACAGCCAGGCGCGCCGAAGCGCACAAGATCCGCGTCCCTCGCCCCGCGGAAGCTCTTTCCCCTAGCGAAAAAATAGATAGCCTCCAGCACATTGGTTTTCCCCTCGGCGTTTCTGCCGTACAAAAGATTCACACCGTCCGAAAAGTTCAGTTCTGCAAGGGACGCCGAGCGGAAATTTTCCAGTTTCAAGCTGCAAAGCCGCATTTATTCTTTCATGCGGAGCGGAAGCACCATGTAAATACACTTGCCCTCGTCCTCGTCGCTTGTTATGGGTTCTATCGTCATGCTCATATAGGGCGTGAGCAGTTTGAGCAGAACGCGGTCGCCTCGGACGGCGCGCATCGTGTCGATCAAAAACCGGCAGCTGAATCCAATATCAAGATCATCGCCTGTGTGCGCTATGGGAATCTCTTCATATACGTTGCCGCTGAGGCTCTTTGAGGTGATCTGGAGCGCATCGCCTATAAACGAAAGCTTGACATAGTTTCTGGCCGTGCCCGCGATCCGCTCCTCCGAAATCAGCGCCGCGCGTTCGAGCGCCGCTAAAAATTCTTTGGTTTCAAGCTCGGCCGTTATAGGCTGATCGCGCGGAATCAGACGGTCGTAGTCAATGTATTCTCCCTCGACAAGGCGGGAGGAGAAAATCAGATTTTCCATATTGAAAATGATGTTTTTATTCGTGACGACTACGGTTACAAACACATTTTCCTCATCCGAAAGCATTCTGAGCAGTTCGTTTATGGTCTTTCCGGGAATGATGAACGAAAAATGCGAAGATTCCTCTGCCAAACTGAGAATCGGTGTTGAATACTGACAGAGCGAGAGCGAATAGCTGTCGCAGCTGACCACCTGAACCGTATCCTTTTCAATCTTGAAATACGCGCCGCAGAGAACCGGCCGCTGATCGACCTGCGCGATGGAATGCAGCACTTTTCCGATCAGTTTTTTCAGTACGCGCTGCTCTATTGTAAAGGATTCCTTTCCCACAATGACCGGCATCTGCGGGAAATCCTTTGCCGGCAGGGCGTGGACTGAAAAGGAAGACCGGCCGCTTTTGATAGACGCCACCATATCCTCGTTTACGTCCAGCGTAATCAGGCTCTCAGGCATGATTTTGATGATGCTGAGCAGACGCTGCGCGTTGATAACGCACGCGCCCGGAACCGAAACTTCGCATTCGATCGAGGCGCGGACGCTTTTTTCCATATCATAGGTGGAAAGCTTCAGCGTATTTTCAGCCGTTTCAAGCAAAACGCCCTCGGTAAACGGATGCGTGTTCTTTTGCGATACCGCGCCCATTGCGCAGACCAGTTTGTCGAGCATCTTGCTTTTTTCAAATCTGATTTTCATTTTTTTCTCCGTTATTAAAAAGAAATAAATATATTTTAGCAGCAGTAGAATTAGGCTATGTGAAAATTGTGGATTTTAGGGACAGGCTTTTGGCAAAAGGAAAATTTAGGGATTTACAGGATGAAAAGAACTGTGAAAAAGCGGTTTACAAAATGTGGATAAGCTCTCTTTTCATTTTTCACATTCTTGTCCACATCGAAATTGTGGAGAATTTTGTGGAAAAGAGGGGGAGCGGAAAACCGGGGGATGGAACCGCGGGGCGCTTTGAAAAAGGTTCAATCTTGCTTTGATAAAAACGCTTACGGCGTTTTTTCTTTCAGTTCCCGGATAAAGGCGTCAACGTCGGCGCAGAAATCGGGGTCCCCGGCGCGTTCGCGCTCGATTTTCCGCGTTGCGGACATGACCGAGGTGTGGTCGCAGGAGAAAACCTCGGCAATATCCTTAAAGGTCATGTCTATCGCTTCTCTGAGCGCGTACATACAGACATGGCGCGCGGTCACGATGTTGTTCGTGCGCTTCTTTCCGAGAATCGTCTCCTTGGATATGTTGTATTTGTCGCACACGGCGCAGATCACCTTGTCAATGCGCGCGCTTTTCGGTTCGTCCGCGGGGAGCAGGTCGCTCACTGCGCGCGCCGCCAGCGGCAGATCCACCTCTTCGCCCGACAAAAAGTGAAATGCGGAGAGTTTTTTGACGCCGCCCTCGATCTTCCGCACATTGTCGCAGAGCTTTTTGGCCAAAAATTCAACGACTTCTTCGGGCAGCTTTAAATTGACTTCCTCGGCCTTTTTGCGGATAATAGCCATACGGAGCTCGGTATCCGGCGGCTGGATGTCGGCGGAAAGTCCCCATTCAAGCCGGGTTTTGATGCGGTCCTCAAGGTTTTTCATTTCCTTTATCGGCCGATCGCAGGTGACGATGATCTGCTTCTGGCTTTCGTAAAGCGCGTTGAACGTGTGGAAAAATTCGTCCTGCGTTGCGTTTTTGCCCGCGATGAACTGAATGTCGTCCACAAGCAGGATGTCGGCCGTCCGGTACTTTTCCCGGAATTTTTCGGTCGTACCCGATTTAATAGCCTCGACCAGCTTGTTTGTAAATTCCTCGCCGCGGATGTAGACGATCTTCATGCCCGGATAGCGCGAGAGCATTGCGTTGACGATAGCGTACATCAGGTGCGTTTTGCCGAGTCCGCTTTTTCCGTGCACGAACAGCGGATTGTAGGCCACTTCGTCGCTGTTTGCAATCGCATAGCAGGCGGCGTAGGCGAATTTGTTGGAGTCGCCTGAAATAAAATTGTCAAACGTGTAATAAGCCGTGGATTTTTTGCCGTCTACCGCCGTGTCCGGAGAAATGACGCGGATAGCCGCTTCCATCTCGCGGCGGTCCTCTTCCTCATCCGAGCGCTTTTTGTCCGAAAAGTATTTGGAGGCGAGCGCGGCGGCCTCGTCCATCGTGCTGATTTCCTGTTTTGAGCAGATAATGTCCACTTCGATCTCAAAGCCGAGGCAGTTATAAAAATGCTCTTTTAGGAGGTCTATGTATTTCGATTTGATGATGTTGTATTTAAAATCGACGTTGTGCGAAAGGAGCGCGAGGTCGTTGGAAAGGTAGAACAGCCGCACGCCGCCGAACCAGAGTTCAAGCGAAGATTCCGAAAAATCCGACCGCATGGAATGATAAACAGCCGTCCATATTTTGTTCAGTTCGTCCAAAGAACCCATTTTTCTATCCTTTCGCAAGTGTTTTGATTCCGATATAACTACATCTTACAGTATAGCATAATTTTAGTTGGATTTCAAGCATATATTGGATTTGATTTTTGCCAAATATAAAAATAAGCCTGATTTTTTGCGCAGAATCAAAAATAGGGCGGGGGGCTTGCTTTTTTATAAAAAATAGAATATAATGATAAACACGAAAAAAAAGCCCGAAACGGCGGTTTATAGAATTGGGTCGTTTTGCGTCGGTTTTTAAACAGATTTTAAAAAGAATAGAAAAAAGAGGTATTTTTGGTGGAAGCGAATATACTTTTATGGATACAGGAAAATGTGCGGGCGGATTGGCTGACGCCGATTGTAAAATACATAACCTATCTCGGAAACGGCGGCCTTGTCTGGATTTTGCTCGCCGTGGCGTTTCTCTTTTTTGAAAAATACCGCCGCGTCGGCTATATGTGCGCGACGGCGCTTGTGACCGATCTTTTGTCGGTCAATCTGATTTTGAAAACGTTCATCCGGCGCGTGCGGCCGTATGAGGCTATAGAGGGACTGACCAATTTAATCGGGGAGCAGAGCGATTTTTCGTTTCCGTCCGGCCATACGGCGGCCTCCTTTGCCGTGGCGACTGTGCTGCTTCTTCGCTGTCCGAAGAAAATTTCGATTCCCGGTTTGATTTTGGCTATTTTGATTTCGCTTTCAAGGCTGTATGTCGGCGTGCATTATCCGACCGATATTTTAGGCGGCGTTGTGATCGGCATTTTGTGCGGCATTGTCGGCGTTTACTATTACGAGTGGGGAGAGCGGACCTTTTCAAAAAAGGAAAAAGAAGTCAAAAAGTAAAAATACCGCCGCAGAACAAAAGTTTTCCGCTGCGCAACGCGCAAAATTTTCTGAAAAATAAAAACATCCCGTACCCGCCTTTTTTGGCGGGTACGGGATGTTTTTTAGGAGGAAAACTTGGAATATCATCAGAAAGAAAACCGCGGTTGTATCAGCATTCTGTTGTTGAATCTTTTTTCCGCTCTGCTATACGGCTTTTTCCTGTATATCTTCGGCGCGGTGAATCAAAATCACGGCGGCCGACATATCATCCCGGCAGAGCGTATGTTTTTTGGCTTCTTCCAAAATTTTCTCAGCGGCGTTTTCTGCGTAGAGATCGGCTGACGTCAAAAATTCGCAAAGCCAGAGCGGTTCTTCAATGTCCTCGGTCACGCCGTCGCTCAGCATGACCACCGCGTCCCCGTCCTCGCAGTCAAACGCGGTTTTTTCGGCGTCCACATCTTCCAGTATTCCAATCGGAAAGGTCTTGGAACGGATTTTGAAGAGGCGCTTGCCCCGCTTGACAAAGGAGGGCGCGGCGCCGCTTTTGATAAAGGCGCATTTGCCCGTGATGCAGTCAAGCTCGAATAGGTCTACAGTCGTGAAAACCTCGCCGCCGCCCGAACGGGCAAACGCGGACAGCATTTCGACGCCTGAGGAGACGCTGTTGCCGGCGCGCAGCATCTTTTCAAGAAAGACGCCCGCCGCGCGGCTTTTGTCCGCAGCCGGACGGCCGCTGCCCATGCCGTCGCTGACCAGCGCGTAAAAATAGCCGTTTTTATTGTCAAACGAGAGCACGCGGTCGCCGTTTTCGCCGCTGCTCTCCGCTGCGCGCGAGGATAGACAGAAGGTCGCTTTGTACGCGGGCGCGGCGCGGCAGATCATGTTGATACCCCCGTCCGCAAATTCAAAAACGGGGTCCTCCACACATCCGCCGACGGCGGATGCAAGCGCCTTTTTCAGCGTTTCGGCTTTGCATTTCATCGCGCCGCTTCCCAGCCGGAACGCATAGACGCTCTTGCGCCGGCTTCCGAAAACGCCGATGCTGTCGGCTGAAAACCCGATTTTTTCAAGCGCTTCCAATACTTTTGCGCGCGCTTCGGCGTTCGGCGCGTATTCGGCTTCGTTTTTTTGAAGCGCTTCGGTCAAAACGCGCGAAAATACGGCGTAGTCCACCGCAAACGCGCGGCTTTTGTCCTCGCGCAGAAGCTGGCGCAGCATCCGCGTATTTTCTTCTTCGATATCGGCCAAAATACGATCAGCGCTTTTGCAGCGCGCCAAAAATTCAGGCGGAAGATCCTCGCGCCGCACGCTTCCGTTTTTGTATATGCGCGCGCTGATTTTGTTGAGTGTATCCAAAGTCACGGCATAATCCCTTTCCCAGCAGAGTTCACACGCGGCGCAGGTACGGCAGTGCCGGTCGCATACGCGGTCGCAAAGCTGCCGTATGTCAAAAACGCCGACGCGGGTATTGGTATCCGATAGCTCGAAAAATGTTTTGGAAAGCGCTTCAAAGGAGGAAGAAATCTCCGCGAGCGCGTCCCGGTTTTCCTTTTCTTTATAGGAAAGAATCTCCTTTTCGATTTTCTGATTTTTCTGCGCGGCGCCGAAAAAGGGCAGAAGATTTTCCGCCGCGCCGTTTGGAATCGACAAAGAAATCAGGACGCCGGCTATGTATTCCGGAAAGCTGCCGGCAAAGAGCGGGAATCCGCCGGTAAAAAAGGTCAGCCCGGCGAACGAAATCGAGCCCGCGCACAGGGCGTACAGCCTGGATTTTGCAAACAGCAGCGCCGCCGCCGCGGCCGATACGGCAAACGCGGGCGAGAGCGCGGGTTCTGCCGCGAGAATCGAGAGCAGCGCAAAAAGCGAGGTGGTCATCGGATTTGCCTTTCGCGCCATCAGGTACGAAATGAGCGCGGCGGTAAGCGTCGAGACTGAAAATCCAAGCGGATGCAGATCGCTCAGCGCAAAGACGAACGAAATCAGCAAAGAGATCAGGCCGATTTGGTATCGGACACTGCTTTTTTCACCGCCCTGCAGACAGCCGATATATAAATAGGTAAGGCAGGGACAAAAAGCGACGGCGACGCAGGTGCCCACAAGGTCGCCGGGCGAGAATCCGCCGCCGACCAGCCGCATCATGCCCATTGTGAACGCGGCGAGCGAGGAGACCGCAAGCCGGAGAGCCGCGCCCTCGTTGAATCCGGACAGAAAATCCCGAAACGTGCGTTTTTCACGCTTCAGGTTTTCAATGCGTTCGGACAGCCGTATTTTTCGGGACAGCGGACTTTCGGAGGCAAAGAGGCGCGAAAAGGCGAAGCGCAGTCCGAGACAGGCAATAAGGCCGACGCCCAGCGGAATGTTTTTGGAAAACAGCGCGGCGGCAATTCCGCCGAACGCAAAAAACAGGGTTTCGTCGCCGGCGGCCGCGACGAGCGCGATACCGAGCGGATATGTAAAGAGCGGCATGGCCTTGACTGAGAGCACCGCGCAAAACAGAGCGGGAGAAAGCGCGGAGAAAAATCCGCGGATCCAGCCGGCTATGATTTCCCCGTCGCTCTTTTTGTGCAGACGCTCGCGGGCGCGCTCAAAAAAACCGCCTACCGAGGCGGCTGCCCGGCCATAGGGGGTATTTTGAAAGTCCTTCATTTTTTATGCTCCTTTTTCTGTGGTGTTCTTTGATTTTACCGGTTTTTGAATGAAAGGACTGTCGCTGTGCGCACGTCCGAAAAGCAGATTTTTTCGCCGCTTTGCGCCGACGCGGACGGGAAATGAAAAAGCGCGTTATTTCCGGCAAAAAAAAGAGAGCCGCCTGTCGGGCGGCCGCAAAAAAAGAAGATGGAATTTTCATAAAAATAATGGTTGACAAAGCGCAAAATAATTGATATAATAACAAACGGTAATTTTGCTGCTATGGCTCAGTTGGTAGAGCGCATCCTTGGTAAGGATGAGGTCGCCGGTTCAACTCCGGCTAGCAGCTCCAAAAATCCCGAATGCAAACGCATTCGGGATTTTTCTTTTCATTATTTTATTTTTCATGGAAAAATGGCTTTGCGTATCGAAAAAGGATTCGCGCCGCCTTTTGCGGCGTCCGCCCTGTAAATACGGTTTATTTTTCAATCTGGATCATCACGATTTCGCTGAGCGCCGCGTATTGCAGTCCCACAGCCGTTTTCACGGTAATTTTCAGGCTTTCGATGGCCGTTCCCTCTGGCAGATTGCTGAGCGTTGCAATCACCGGGTTGCCCGCCCGGCCTACAAATTTGAGATCGCGGATCACATAGCTTCCGTTGATTTCCACATCCACCGCCGCCGGCGCGTAATCCGCCTGCGAGGACGGATAAATCATGAGCGAGCTTAGCATGGTCGGCTTTTCGAGCCTGATTTCCACTACGCCGCCGTCGTCCATCGAATAAATGCCGCTGATTCCGCCCTTGCAGACGCCGTCGAACAGATTGTCGATGCTCGAAAGGGACGCGATTTCCGCCTTTTCGCCGACGCCGCTATAGGTATACCCGTCCTTGACGTGCGTGTATCCGTTCATACCGGAGGGAAGCGGGCGGCGCGTTTCGCTCGGTCCGTCCGCCGCGAGCGTTCCGTCTTCGCGGACAACCAGCCGGTCGATGGCGAGACTGCGGCCGTTATCTGTGTTCGGCGGGACGGTATGCACATGATAGACGAGATATAGCTCGCTGCCATCCGGCGAGCGCAGGATGTTGCAGTGGCCGGGGCCGGTTATGGTGTCGCCGTTGCCCTGAAGAATGCGCGCCTTGTCCGACTTCTCAAACAGCTTCAGCGGACTGTCCGAGGTTGCGTAGCCCACCGAATAGTGCTCGGACTGATAGTAGTTCGCGCTGTAGAGCAGGTAATAGGTTCCGTTTTCCTTAAAGACCACGGGTCCCTCGTTCCAAATGACCGAGCCGCTCTTGAGCTCCCAGTCCTGCACGGGCGTGGAGATCAGCACGTGCTCGCCGATTGTACCTGAAAAATCGGGCTTCACTTCAACGCCGAAAGTCTGGCTGACGCGCTTGCCGTCGATATGGTTGGTGGAATTGTCTTTGGAATAGTACATGTATATGCGGCCGTCGTCGTCGAAAAACAGGCTTCCGTCAATGACGCTGAACTCAGGCGAATAGAAAGGCTTGTCGGAGAGCGGCTTGAATTTGCCGTTCGGCGTGTCGCAGACTGCGATTTCAATCGAATGAAAGCCGTTGTAGCCCTTTGCCGAGAAAATCAGGTAGAATTTGCCGTTGTACTCGTACATTTCGGGCGCCCAGCCCTTTTCTTTCGCCCATCCGAGATCGGAGAGCTTCAGAATCGGTTCGCTCTGGGTCTGCCAGGAAATCAGGTTCTTCGAGGTGCGCACCGTGAACTTCGAGCCGCCGGTGCTGTAGAGATAATAGGTTCCGTCATGCTCTAAGATAAAGGGATCCGCCGCGTTTCCGGTCAGCTTGTTGGTGTAAAAATAACCGTTCATCGTGCGGCCGTTTTCAATTTCAGTAAAGACGGTCTCCTCCTGTCCGCCGCCCGTTTCGGACGGCTGCTTTTCGCCGTTGCAGCCTGCAAGAAGCATCGCGGGCAAGAGGGCGAGCGCCAGTAGTTTTCTGCGTTTCATGTTGTCCTCCGTTTCGCGGTTTTGACTATTTTAGCATAAAAATTCCGGTTTCACAACCCTATATTTTGCATATTTTGTGTAAAATTTTTCACAGCGCCCGCCGTTTTTTTGATTTTATGCAGGGAGAATTTCTTTCCATATATTGATAAACCGCAGAGGGCATAGTATACTGTA
>CATYXQ010000017.1 GCA_958414825.1 uncultured Eubacteriales bacterium
GCGCATAGTAATAGGCGGCTCTGCGCACATCGGGCAAAACCGCCTGCGAATGAAGCATCCGCTTCATATATTCAAAATCAAGGCGGGAGTTGAGCAGATACCGCAGCTCCCCGCAGAGCTTCTCCGGCTGCTCCCGCACACACCGGTACAGATTGACAAGGTTTCCGTTGAAATCATTGAACACTTCAAAATCGTTTCCGGGCGGTTTGTGAAACAGCACCCAGCCCGCGCCTCCGAACACTTCGATATATCTCTTGTAGTCCAGAGGGAAACGGGCGAGAATTTCGTCCCGAAGGGCTTTCTTACCGCCCACCCAAGCCATAAAGCTATTTATGTGAGTCACCTCCTTTGCGGAGGCGTCTGCGTGTATGAATTTCCGCAGAAAACAAACAAGGCCGTTTTCCATGTACGGAATTCCATACACGCAAAACGACCTCTTTGGTTTTTTCAGCTTTTCTTCGTTACCAGCCCTTCATATACATCCCCTCCGTTTCCTGCGGTTCGCTTAAACGGAGGAATTCTCCGAGCGTCTGCTCCTCGCCGGTAAAATTGGGTTCCGTATCCTCGGTAAAGGAGATATATCCCTGTTTTCCGAAGTCCAGCGGCTCTTTTGTGATCACGCTGCCGCCGTGATTGACGCCGACCTTCGGCTCAACCGAGCAGAAGCGCCCGCCGTCGTCGCTGTGACGCAGATGATAGCAATACATTCCTTGCGGGATATCCGCGTCCGTCAGCCTGTCGTTGGAAAACAGGGCGGGCTTGCCGAGCAGCTCGATCTTCTGGAATTCCTCGTTTTCCACGCAGATATATTTTGTTTCGGCGGCGTTCAGGCACAAATCCCTATCGGCAGGATCGCACTCCCACATCCGGCAGGCAAATTCAATGGCTTCCTTTTCGCTTTCAGGGAAGTATTCCTCAATTCTCTCACCATCCCGATAGCTGTACCTGCCACAGTTTTGCCCGATATCCTCGTCCGCCCACTCGTGCTCCATCTCTACGCCGGGAAACATCTCCGTCAGCCTTTCGAGGATGGGATGCGGCGCAGACCATGCCGTCTGGAAATACAGCATATCGCCGTCATGGTAATCGATTTTGTCCCCTTCGTATCCGTAGGCGTTCCATTTGGTTCCCCAATTGCGAACGCACCACTCGTACCAGGTGGGAGCGCCGTACTGCCGGATATTGTTCCAGGCGCTTCTGCCGAGCTCCCATTCGTCCCGCCTGATATCTGTCCTCTGGCAAAGGAAGGCTTCCTCGCTTTCCGCGGGGATGCTCTCAAGAGCTTTGACAGCGTCATCGGCGGGCCGCCCGAAGGTATACGCCTCAATAAAATCCCGATATGCCTTCAGCCCTCTGTCCGTCTGGCTGCCTGCTTCGATTCCAAGGCTTTCAGGCATGGGGATGATTTTGTTGAAATCCACCGAGCCGATCCCGGCCTCATCGGATTGGATCGCCTCCAGCATTTCGCGGATTTTTACGGGATCGCCCTGCAGTGAGATATGGTTTACTACATGGTTCGGCATTCCTTTTCACCTCCGTCATCTGCATAAATCGTACAGGAAGTCCTGTCCCGGTTCTTCTGTCCTTACCCTGATAAGCTCCGGATGGAACAGGTCGGTCTGCATGGCGGAAACCTCCTGTCCGAGCAGGAAATCTGCGGGGAAGCTCTCGCCGCCGATCTCGACAGCCTGCTTTTCGCCGTCAAGCAGCGCGCGGCTGTCCTCCGGCGTAAGCCGGATTTCTCCTGCCGGAGTCATGATCTCAAAGACCGACGACGGCTCGCTCATCAGCTGCCCTCTGACGGTACGCATAAGCGATTCCTGTTCCAGCCTGTGGGCTTCCGCCCTCCTGATTCCTTCCGAGACGATGGGGACGAAGCCCTCCGTATCCTCACAGATATCCTTAAACCGGCTTCCGAAATCTTCGAGCAGCGTCAGATCGTTTGCATAGCAGAAGAAGCCGCCCGCCTCGCAGTCGAACAGAATCCTTTGGATATTCGGATCGTCCTTGAAGGCTTCCCGGAACGCCGCCTCCCACTCGTAGCCGCTGCCGTGGGTTCTCAGCCCGTTTTTGCTGTATGCAGGCTCGCCGCATTCCGCCGCATAAGCGTCGAATGCGTCCTGACAATACGGATAATACTCGTCTCCAAGCAGATCCAGAGGCAGGCACAGGCTGAATTCGCCGTTATCGTGTTCCACGATATACCAGGGGGCGTTCCCTTTGTTGAACGCCTCAATCCTTTGTTTAACCTCCATTGCTGTCACATCCTTTCACACCATAATTTTCGTTATACAGCTCTTTGATTTTCCGCCCGATAGCGGAAATGACGGGAACGCTGACTGCGTTGCCCGCCATTTTGTATAGCCGACCGTCCGAGAGACCTGTTGCGGCCGCTTTATTAAATTGTTCATCGGTGAAGCCCTGCAGGCGCCAACATTCAATCGGCATGAGCTTTCGGATTCTGCCTTTGTGCCATACGCCGTGCCGATCCTGTGCCGTGATGGTGAACATCGG
Organism: uncultured Eubacteriales bacterium; assembly: GCA_958414825.1. Taxonomy (GTDB): domain Bacteria; phylum Bacillota; class Clostridia; order Oscillospirales; family CAG-272; genus UMGS902. Next base: position 2,515 of record CATYXQ010000017.1, read on the forward strand.
CTCGTTGGGTTCTTTTACTCTGCGCCCCTGCTGCCTGACTTTTTCCCTGTCGGGTGTAAGGATCGCTCTCGGCTCATCGGTCACAAGAACGGCAGAGTGTTCGCCTCTGTGGTTGCTGACTCCGCTGTCCTGCCTTGCCGTAATGCATCGGGCGCTATCGGTAATGATGGGATCGGGATTCATATCGATAAAATACAATCCTGTTTTGCCGCCCCAGCCTCCGCTGCCTGCACACTGTGTGCAGGCTACTCCGTCTGTTTCATAGACTCTCGATCCTTGCGGACCTGGGATAAGTTCTTTAAGATTTTCCGCATTGCCGCAGGCGAGAGAAAATATTTCTCCGGTACCTCGTCCTCTAAGACCTGCGACAATATACAGCCGCCTTCGCTGCTGCGGGACTCCGAAATGGGCGCTGTTATGCACACACCATTCGAGATCATACCCCAACTTAACAAGCGCGGAGAGGATGGTTTCAAATGTCCTGCCGCCGTCATGCGATAGCAGACCGGGGACGTTTTCCATGAGAAGATATGCAGGCCGTTTCGCCTCAGCGATTCGGGCAATCTCAAAGAAGAGAGTTCCTCTTGTATCTGCGAAGCCGAGACGGCGGCCTGCGACTGAAAACGACTGGCAAGGGAATCCAGCGCAGATGAGGTCAATATCGGGCAGGCCGTTCGGGTTGATGGTTCTCGCGTCTTCAAAAAACAGCTCTCCTTTCGGCTCGTATATGGCGTTGTACGCCTGATTTGCATATTTGTCGATTTCGCAGTGGCCGACGCATTCAAATCCGCCCACAGCTTCCAGCCCGGAACGGAAGCCGCCGATCCCCGCGAACATATCAAAAAATTGGATTGCCATAGGGCGCCGCGCCCTTTGTTTTCACATCATCCTTTCCTTACCGCATTTTCATACCGAAGTCCTGTGTTTCGTTCATTTGCTTTTCTTCCGCAAGCTCCCGCTCCGTCAGCCTGCGGAAGCTGTCCTCGCCGGGGACAAGGCCGAGCTGCCTGCCGTTATCAAAATCACAGTGCAGCGTTCCCATATCGTCTACGGTCATGACCGTACATTTTGTATTCGGCTCGACAGGGCGGGGATCATCTCCCATCTGCAAAAGCACAAGCCTTGTGCCGGGCGGGTAGTTGTCCTTCATGCGCTGTACGAAGCGCCGCCGGGCTTCCAATCTGTTCATTTCATTCCATCTCCATTCCAAATAATTCTTCCGGCGACCATATAAAGGTGAACTCCGCGTTTTCCGTTTTCGTGCAGTGGTCAACCAGAAAATAGTCGTCCGTTTCCATCCGTTTCAAAAAGTAAGCGATCTCTTGAGGGGAAGCGTCCACGATTTCCCCCTCTCCGTAAAGATACCCCTGTGCATGGACGGATACTTCTGATTCTTCGCGCAGCAAATTGATAAAATCGTCAAAGTCCGTCCAGCCTTCCATTTCATCGTATTCCCTTGGGATACCGCTGACGAGCAATTCGATTTTATCTTCATTGGCAGTTACGGTAACTGCCGAAAAAAGCAAAGCCATATCTCACATTCCTCCTATCCGTTGTTCTTCGAAGCCGAGATGATCCGACATTCTCTGCCTAAAATCCGTTTCGTTTTCCATAAAGTAATCCTCGCCGCTGTGCCAGAAGGATACATAGATATCTCCGTCCTCCGTTTTGATTTCACGCTGTTCCAGCCCTTCTCCAAAGCCGTCCGCCGCCTGACCGGTCAGCTCGTCGATCCATTCCTGTTCTTCTTCGGGTGAAAAGGGTTCCCGAAGCCCTGTGCGTATTACGCCGTACAGCGCTCCATTCACATTTTCCACATCCCAATCGGCAGAGATGAGCTTGGCTTTTGCACCTGCGCTGCCGTGAAAATAGTCCGCCATATTATGAAGGTCTTTCTCCTGTTCTCGCTTTACAAGCTCACGGATCGCCTCCTCGTTGGCAATGCCGCAGCCGTTGTCCACCTCGTACCAGTCTCCGTATTCTTCCTCTGTCATGTGAATTTGAAGGGGACAGTAATAGCTGACGGTTACGCCGATCAGTTCTTCGGTCATTGCTTTGATGTCCGCCATGACCGCCTGCGGGGAATGATACTGACCGTGGACGATATGCTGTTCCAGTTCCTCCAAAAGCTCCTGTCTGGCATTCTCCACCATGTGGGCGCACAGGTTGGCGTCCTCCAATGAATAGGACGGCTTGAACAGTACCGCCAGGCTATTGCCGATATCCGAATTGGCAAAGAGTTTTACACGAATAGGGCTTTCTTCATCGTCTTTGATGGGAATATCCCGCAATCGGCTGCGGATACCGATCTGCGCAAGCTCATATTGGAGGGTGAAGGGGTCAGACGGCAATTCCAGGACTGCCGTTTGATTTCCGTTTTGGATCAGGGCGTTAAGCATAGCGCACCTCCGTATTATTTAAGACTGCAGTGCCATAACGGGCGATGGTTACCGCCTTCACAATCAGGCGGAAGGCGTTGTCGGAAACGACGCCGTTGTCCGCCAGCTCGCACAGGGAGATTTGTTTCTCGCCGGTTTGGATTTCCTTTGCCGCTTTCCACAGGGCATAGCCGTCTGTGGAGATAGCTCCGAGATGAACGCCTTTTAAATCGACCTTGCCGTTATCTGTCAGGAACGGTTTTGTCTTCTGCCACAGGGCTTTATCGGCGGTCAGCAGATACAAAACGGCGAGAGCCTTTTTGCCGGGCTTTCGCAGATTTAATCGCTCTGCTTCAAATATCTGCCTGTGCCGGTTGCTTTGGAATATCATGTCTGCATCATCCTTTCGGTTATATATTTGTGACAGGCGTTTTTGGAACGCCGTATTTTTAGCGTCCTTGAAAACGGCTTTTGCCGCTTCGCCAATGGAAGCGGCACCGCAGGAAAGACGGACGTCCAGCACGGGGCAGAGCGTCAAGGCGCATCCATTTTTTCTGTAGTAGAGACAAAGCCTGCAGTCGCAGTCTTTCCCGGTGTATTTGTATGGGCTTCGAATTCGACCGCCGCCTTTCCGGCTGCCGCAGGGCAGCTTTTTCATGATCGCCTCCATGCTGTTGAGGGAGGGAGTATCGGTAAAGTACATTGTGTCTTCTCCTTTTCGTAAAATGAAAAAAGCCCGAAGTCTTTTGCAAAACTTCGGGCGGTGTAACGCAAAAAAGGCAGACAAGTTTTTGAGAACCTGTCTGCCGTTTAAAGCAGTTATTCTGTTGTACGGGAGTTCAAATCTATCCGCAAAGCAAAAACGGGCGTTTTATATCTACGAATATGCATCCCCAAATCCCGGCGTTTGGGCAGCAAAAAACCCCGATAAAATCGGGGTTTTTGCGGAACATATCTTTTTTATGTTCCTATTATGGTGGGAGCGGGTGGATTCGGACCACCGAAGTCAGAGACAACAGATTTACAGTCTGCCCCCTTTGGCCGCTCGGGAACGCTCCCTTTTCAATTTTGCCCCGTGAACACGAGGTGGAGCTGGTGGACGGATTCGAACCCCCGACCTGCTGATTACAAATCAGCTGCTCTACCAGCTGAGCTACACCAGCGTGATTGCTTCACGCGACTTTGATATTATAACATGCTGCATTTCATTTGTCAATATCTTTTTTTGAAAAAGCGCGAAAGAATTATAAAAGCTGCATATTTTTCTTAACAAAGCACATATATATCTTGAGGACAAAATTATGCGCACCATAAATTGAAAGCAACCGGGAAAATGCACAAAATTACCGGAAGTCTGTCATAAAAGCACATATGATTTATGTTGACTTGCTCCCCACTTCCGGATATAATAACAAATATAAATACCAACGGAAAGGCAGAGAGATAGAATGACTTTCATCGAAAAATTTGAAGAAATCAAAAAAAAGATCGGCAAACCCGATATATCCAAGTTAACAGAAAATTTTGCCATTCAAATCAATCTTACAGACGAGGACTGCGGCGGCGCTTTTTATATCGCTTATGCGGACGGAGAACTTGCGATTGAACCCTACGATTATCATGACAATACCGCATCTGTAAACATTCGCGCCAAAGATTTAATTGATATTATCACCGGAAAGCTGGATGCACTTGCGGCAATTATGACCGGAATCATGGACGTCTACGGAAATGCGGATCATGCAAAAGCGCTGGCACTCCTGAAAAAGCCGATAAAGCGACGCACATCAAATAATAAAGACGCAGCAATCTCCGACTCCGCGAAAAAAAACAAAAAGAAATCTTCCAAAGAAACAAAATAACATAATACCTGTTTGCAAACAGTATGAAATACTGTTTGCAAACAGGTATTTTATTCTATCTTAAAAAATATTGACCCGTCGATGTATTTTTGAAAAAACACATCATCTTATCGGCATATTCTGCACATTCAACCATCCCTGTACGCGCATATATAAAGACGTGTGAATATCCGGATATGTAAGCGACGACGGCAAAGAACCTTTCAAGATAATTTCACAGATTTCATATTTCGGCAGATTTCCGAGCGTTTGAATTTCTGCATAATACAGCATACCGTAATCGTCCACCTTATAAGCGCAGACAGGCCAAATATTAAATTTTTCCGATCCGGTCTCCTCAAAAAGTTCACGTTTCGCTGCAGTTAAACTGTCTTCACCGGCTTCAATATGTCCGCCGGGCATCTCCCACGTACTGCGCTGCCGGTGACGGCAGAAAATCCACTGCGTATTGTACCTTGCCGCAATCACCACATACTTAAAATCTTGCGCATTGACTTCGGACTCAGTGCAAAAAGATACGACTCGCATCGATATTTCTCCAAATTTTATTCAGATAAATTTTATCGGTATCCTTATCATAGTTTCTGTTATTTTTCCGTCTGTACCCCGATATTTTTCCCGTCAGTCATGACAATTACGCTGCCAACCTGATCGGTTCGGTATACCGATGCGCCGATCTCCTTCAGCCGGGATACTATCCAGGCACTCGGATGACCGTACTCATTATCCTCCCCAACGGAAATTACCGCAATCTGCGGTGAAACCGCCTCAAGAAATGCTTCGCTCGATGAGGTTTTGGAGCCATGGTGCCCGACTTTTAAAACCTCAGCGCAAAGTTTGTCGGAATTCTCACGCAGTATGTCCGATTCCGACTTTGATTCCGCATCGCCGGTAAACAAAAATGATATTTCGCCGTAGGTAAATTTGCAGACCACGCTTTGATTGTTCAAATCATCACCGTAGTCCGAAGCGGGCGCAAGCAAATCAAGTTTCAGATTACCGAGCACATAGGAAAGCCCGTCATGGCCGGATATAATTTCACATTTCTCTTTTTCAAGTGCATCCAACATACGTTCAAACGTACGAGATGTAGATACAGCATCCGGCAAAATAACCGCATCAAACGTATATCGCTCCAATAAAGCGGCGGCGCTTCCGATATGATCGGCATGCGGATGCGTAAAGATCGCATAGGCAAAATTTTCAATGCCGAGCGCGTCAAGATAGCGCATAATCGCACTTTCGCTGTCCGGCGTTCCCGCATCAATCAAAATATTTCCGGCATCGGATTGTATAAGCGCACAATCCCCCTGCCCTACATCGATAAAATGCACGGCGACGCCGTCGCCAGAAAAAATAAACGCATTTTCCTTCGGCCAAAAAAAGCAAACGGCCAAAACAACGAAAATGACCAGCCAAGTCAGCGCGTTTACTTTTGGAAAACGAGGATTGTTTGCTTTAGATTTCATAGAGCAGTCTCCTCAACATTTGCCAGAATCGAACAAGAGAATCAATATCCAGCCGTTCCGACGCCGTATGCACACGATACATGGTCGGTCCGAGCGAAATCATATCCATATCCGGAAGAGCCTGATAAATCAATCCGCATTCCAGACCGGCATGTATGCCGCATACATGCGGCTCCGTATGATACACACTCTGATATGCAGCCCGATATTTTTGAAGCAAAGGAGAGTTTTCCGTATATTCCCATGCGGGATACCGATCATGTTCTTTACATGCCGCGCCGAAAGCAGAAAGCATTTCACGCAGACGCGCAGAAAGCGCATCCAATTCAGACTCCGAAGAAGAACGCAGTGAGAAATCCAAATTCAGCGCGCCGTCTGCAATGCGCACAATGCCCATATTCAGCGAAGTTTTAACAATTTCAAGGCGTTCATCCATAGAGACAACACCGTTTGGAACCTCCGAAAGCAGACGGCAAAGCTGTTTGGTCGTATGCATGTCAAACGCTTTTCCTGCAGACGACTGCCGCACAAGCGAGATTTCCGCACTGCGGTCATCTTCGCCAAAGCTGCGTCTTCTGCGGCTGAACCATTCCCGAATATCTCCGTCCGCACGGTCACTGATTTGTAATTCCGCTTCGGCCAAGGAAGGAATCGCGTTGTCTTTCTCTCCGCCGATCAAACGAATCAGGCGGCAATCATATTTTTCACATAGCCGCGCGAGCAATCCGGCAAGCAGCCGCACGGCATTGATATGCCCAAGATGAATATCCGCCCCAGAATGACCTCCGGCAAAACCGGAAACCGTGATTTTCAGCGTTTCTCCAGAAAAAGCGAAACTCGGCATCATCCGATTGGCATGTATACGCATACCGCCCGCACAACCGACAACCGCCTCACGCTCATCCTCGGAATCCAAATTGATCATCGTACGCGAATGAATTCTCGTATAATCAAAATGTTTCGCTCCGATCAAGCCAACCTCTTCGGAAGCGGTAAACAAGCATTCGAGACCATAATCGGCTTTCTCCTCCAGCGCCGCAAGCATCATGGCAACCGCCGCGCCGTCATCAGCGCCAAGCGAAGTTCCTACAGCGCCGAGCAAACCGTCGTCATCTATGAACAATTCCAGCGGATCTTTTGCAAAATCATGTGTGCTGTCCGGCGTACGAACGCAGACCATATCGGTATGTCCCTGCAAAAGCACCGTTTTTTCAGACGGTGCAACCGGCGCACGCCGTATAAAAACATTGTTGTACGAATCGCAAAAATATTCCAGTCCTTTTTCTTTCGCAAAACGAATCAGATACGCAGCAATTTGTTCTTCCGAACCGGAAGCGCGCGGAATTTTGGAAATCTCCTCAAAATATGCCAATACACGACGCGGTTCTCTGGCCGCCAATATAGATTCCATCCCGGGTTCCTCCTATAATTTAATGGTTTTCCATTTTCCTTTGTAAAAATGAACCGTAACACAGATGCAACGCAGATATTGGTCAAACGTAAGTGCAAACCACGCGCCAAGCAATCCGATCTGTACCACATGGCATAATAAATATGCAATCAACGGCCGCAAAAACACCATGCTGATTAGGGACACAACTGCATTGAATTTTGTATCGCCCGCGCCGCGCAGAGAACCCGTAAAAATAACCTGAGACACCTGCGCCAGGCTGACAAAAGCCACCACATACATAACCTCGGTACCGCTTGCAATAATTGGCGCCTCGTCTGTAAAAAGCTCTATGAGGAACCGACCGCAGGTGCTAAAAAACACAAAAAGCACGGACGAAAATCCCCATGCAATTCGCTGGGCTACCTTACCGTACATCAAGGCAACATCCGGACGACCGCGCCCCAAATTCTGACCGACCATCGCTGTTGCGGCAACGCCGAGTCCGTCTCCGCAGGCAAAAGACAGATTAATGATATTCATACAGATCTGATGCGTAGTCATTGCATCTGTGCCAAGTTCGGCCACAACCTTGGCAAACATAAACATACCGACACGCACAAAAAGCTGCTCGACTCCAGCTCCGCTGCCAACACGCAAAAGCGACTGTAAAGTACTTTTTTCATACCGGAGAAAATATTTTACATGCAGTTTCAAATAAGAATCTTTTATAAAAAAAGAACTCAGTGAAACCAAAAAAGAGCAAATGTTTCCGATCAGCGTCGCAATCGCCGCGCCTTTTACGCCCATCTCGGGAAAAATCCAAATGCCGTTAATCAAAAAATAATTAAAAACAATATTTATCAGATTTCCGGTCATCGAAGAACGCATCGTAATACGGGTCTTGCCCACCCCGCGCTGTGCGGAATTCAATACAATACCGAGGCTGTAAATCATCAATCCGACAATCGTAATCCTGAAATATACAAGCGCCTCCGGCATTGTATCCGCTTTCGCGCCGGCAAACCGTAAAAGCGGCTCGGCTGTGAGAAATGCCGTAACAAGAGAAAATACAACAAGCAAAATGCTAATACTGAACGTCTGCGCGATACACCGATTCGCCCCCTCACGGTCATTCTCGCCGAAACGGCGGCTGACCAAAGCGACGGTAGCCGAGCTCATAGCAAAAAACAGGACATAAAATAACATTCTCGGCTGCGTTGTAATTCCGACAGCCGCGATGGCCGTATCGCTAGCACCGCTGACCATAATTGTATCAATAAATCCCGCCATGACGACAAACATAGATTCAATCATTGCAGGCCAAGCGAGTGATGAAAAAGTCAAATATGCCTCTCGACTGGGCGGTAATTCTCCAAGCCGTTCATTTTCTTTTACCATATACTGCGTTGAAAAAAGACGGCGGACACGAAGTCCTAAAGTACTCATAGCGATTGCCTCACATAAATAAAAAGTGAACGGCTCAGGCGTCCACTTTTAAAATTTTTCCTGCCTGGATTTTGAAAGATTCAGTACGCCCTCGGGGTTTCTCGACAGTCCGTCAAGAGCCTTGCCTGTTCCGAGCGCAACGCACTGCACAGCATTTTTTGCCACGCGAGTTTTGATTCCTGTCGCTTTGGCAATACGATAATCCAATCCGTATAAAAGACTGCCGCCGCCAGTCAATACAATGCCGTTTGCAATCACATCTCCGACAAGTTCCGGAGGCGTGCGTTCCACAACCGAACACACCGCCTCGATGATTGCCGTCACCGGTTCATCCAAAGCGATTGTCATTTCAGAAGCGCAAAGCCGAATCGCTTTCGGCAAACCGTAAGTCAGGCACCTGCCCTTTACGTCTATGTATTTTTCCTCTTTGCGCGGGCAGACGGATCCGATGCGAAGTTTAATTTCCTCCGCTGTGCGTTCCCCAATCAGTACGCCGTATTTTTTCCGAACATACCGTACAATAGCCTCGTCAAATTTATCACCGCCGATTTTGATTGACTCGCTCACGACCGTATTGTTCAGCGAAATCAGCGCAATATCCGCCGTTCCGCCGCCGATATCGACGATCATATTGCCGTTGGGCATCGTGATATCAATGTCCGCGCCAAGAGCCGCTGCTACCGGCTCTTCAATCAAATATGTTTTTCTGGCTCCCGCCTGATTGGCCGCATCCACAACCGCACGTTCTTCCACTTCGGTAATGCTGCTGGGAATGCAAACCATAACCCGTGGTTTTATGATGGTACTGCCGCATGCTTTTGCTAAAAAATGCTGGAGCATTCTGGAGGTTACGTCATATCGACTGATTACACCGCCGCAAAGCGGGCGAACCACCTCTATTCCCGGCGGCGTGCGTCCCAGCATCTGCTGAGCCTCTCTGCCGACGCAAATCACCTTGTCCGAATACCGATCTATCGCAACAACGGACGGTTCCTCCAGAACAATCCCTTTTCCTTTTACATATACAAGCACCGTAGCCGTACCAAGGTCAATACCAATATCTCGACTCATCGTTTTTCCTTTCGGTACGCTTTATAAATTTTACAAACTGTTAAAAACAAAAAATACGATGGGCAAAAATCCCGCTTACATAGCAAAGGTACATGCGCCGTATAACGCCCACGAACACGAATACCCCAAAAGGGACACGCATCAGCGCCGAAAAACCTAAGCTTCTTGAAAAGTTCAAATTAACAGTATGCATAGCTCATCAATTTAATTATACAGCATTCAAACGATGAAATCAATCTTTTTTCAATTTATTATTTTTTCTTCGCACCGTATACGCTACGCTGAGGCAGCGCACCTCACGAGCGCCGGATCGATATAAAGCGCCGACACAGGCGCCGAGCGTTGCGCCGCTGGTCACCACATCGTCAATCAAAAGAATACTTTTAGCAGATGCAAACTGCGGTTTTCGTACAAAGAACAAATCCCGAACATTCTTTTTCCGCTCCGCCGCATTCAAAAGCTTCTGCTCACGGCTTTGAAAACGTCGGCGCGTAAGCAAACGCCGAAAATCAAGTCCTAAATTCGCCGCAACGTGTTTGGCCAAAAGTTCACCCTGATCGTAGCCGTATTTTTGCTTTGCAAAAGCAGCGCGCGGCGCATAGGTCACAACCGTATCCTCCGAGACCGTACCTTTGACAAGCTCCGCAAGCTCTGCCGCCAGAAAAGCTGCAAGTCCCACAGCATGATTCCGCTTCAGCGCGTACATCATACCGCGCACAACGCTGTTCTCGACTGAAGATTTATAAAATACCAGTTTGCGATAGGCAACACACCCGTTTACAGTCAAATTTTGCGGTACGCACCGGCAAACAGACGCCTCCATCCCGCATACATCACAATACTCCGCTTTCGCTGTATTATAAGCGCGACGGCAATTTTCACAAAGGCCGCTCTCCGAAGTGTGCAGACGTTCCCTGCATACGGCGCATCTCGGCACAAACAAGCAATCCAGAAAAATATCGGTCAATTTTCGCACGGCTGTTTTGCCTCCAGAAAATATTTGAGTCCGGTATAGCGTACACGAACCTGATCGTTTTCGACCATGCGCTGTATTGCTTCCCGACGACCGATCAAAACAACCATATCTTTTGCGCGCGTAACCGCCGTATAAAGCAAATTGCGCGTCATCAAAACCGGCGCAAAATCGGTCAGAGGCAGAACGACAATCGGATATTCGCTGCCCTGACTTTTATGTACCGTGATCGCATAGGCGTGTTCCAGATCCTCCAAAAGTTTAAACGCATACTTGACTTCGTGACCATCAAAATCGATCATCATATATTCCTGTCTGTCCACAATTTTCAAAATGATTCCAACATCACCGTTGTAAACGCCGTGGCGCTCCGCGCCGTTTTCATACCACACAAGATCATAATTGTTGCGAATCTGCATCACTTTGTCTCCCTCACGGAACAGGACTTCACGAAATTTATGTTCACGCTTCCCGTCGCACGGCGGATTTAAGCGTGCCTGAAGAAGTCGGTTCAGCGCCTCGGTGCCGAGCGCTCCTTTTCGGGTCGGCGTAAGCAATTGAATCTGCTCAACTGCGCTCACGTCGTATGTTCTGGGCAAGCGATTAACGCACACATCTATAACCGTTGCAACAAGCTGATCTGCCGTCTCTCGTGAAATAAAGAAAAAATCCTTATCCTTTGCATCGGTAACCGGCATCTCGCCTCGGTTGATTCGATGCGCATTGGTCACAATCAGACTCTCCGCTCCCTGACGGAAAACATCAGTGAGACGCACAGTATATAAACTGCCGGAAGCAATCAAATCTCTAAGAATATTTCCCGCGCCCACACTCGGAAGCTGGTCGCAGTCGCCGAGCAAAACAAGCCTTGCCCCCGGACGAATCGCCGCCAGCAACGCCTCAAACAAGAACATATCCATCATAGAAACTTCATCTATAATCAAAATATCTTCTTCGAGCATATTGTGCTCGTTTCGCTGAAAGATTGACGTGTTTGTCTCCTCATTCCGATACTCTACTTCCAGCAAGCGGTGAATGGTCTTTGCCTCATGCGCTGTGGCGGCGCTCATTCGTTTTGCCGCGCGTCCGGTAGGCGCCGCCAGCGCCACCTGACATCCCATGCTCTCATAAATCCGGATAAGCGCGCGAATAATCGTGGTTTTTCCAGTTCCGGGACCTCCGGTTATAACGGTTACGCCCCTGCTTGCCGCTTCAAAAATGGCACTGCGCTGCATTGGTGCAAAGGTCATATTACGCTCTGCTTCCACACGATAAACAAGCGGTTCCATATCCGCGCCGTCATACCGCACACAAGAGGATTCAAGACGCAGCAGCCGCGAGGCAATTGCTTTTTCAGCGGCGAGATAGGAATTTAAATATAACAGTCCGCCGCTCTCGGTATGCAGATAACCAAATTCCTTACGAAGAACAAAGGATTGAATCTTCTCCGCAATCATCTGCGGCTCAAGCTCCAGCCAGTCGGCAGTCTGTTCAATCACCTGGCGAACGGGCAAACAGGAATGTCCCGACTCCTCGCAGGCGCGTTTGAGCACCTGCGAGGCAGCGCCGAGTATACGTGCCTGACCATCTTTAGCATAGCCGCAATCCGCAGCAACGCGATCGGCAATTTCAAAGGTAAATCCATCGATTCGACCGCAAAGCCGATACGGATTCTCCCGCAGTACCTCTATAGAAGCGTCCTCGTATGCCTGATAAATCCGCAGCGCCACGGTCATACCGCAATAATCCTTACAAAAGTCAAACAGCTTATAAAAGCCCATCTGACGGCGGATTTCATCGCTGATTTCCAGTGCGCGACGAGCCGAAATTCCTTTAAATTCCGCAAGCCAATCCGGATGTTCGCTGAGCACTTCAAAAGTATCCACGCCGTATTTATCGACAATTCTCGCTGCAATCTTCGGACCGATTCCCCGAATCACACCTGAAGACAGATATTTTAAAATGGAGTCAGCGTCTTCCGGGATCCGTTTTTCAAAGCTATCAGCGCGAAACTGTCGGCCATATTCGCTGTGATGCACCCAGCCGCCTCGCGCGACAACCGATTCGCCCTCTGCGACAAACGGGAAAAAGCCGACAACTGTCACCAGTTCTTTTTTCTGTTCAGAAAAAATTTCAAGAATTGTATATCCATTGGCTTCATTCCGGTAAATCACAGACTCCACAGTGCCCTGTACCTCTTCTTTTACGTCTCCCGCCATTCTTCCTCCACCGTTTTTACGTCCACATACAGCGCATAGCCGTATTTTTTCAGTGTCTCTGCCGATTCCCGATCATCAAGCAATAAAACCGGCGAGCCGGCCATACCACGTATTTTCTGTGCGAAATGCTCTGCGCGAACAACAGTATCCTGCATTTCCATCTCATCCATCCCCGCATCCAGGCGCGCCGCGATACAAATACGATGATTCTTCGGAAACAGCAGCAGAATTTCACGAAAAATCGCATAAATCCCATACACCGCAAATACGCAAAACAACACTTCCAAGACGTCAGAAAACATGAAAATCACCCCCGTAACAATATATGCCGGATATTGTCACGGGGGAATTTTTATTTTACAGCTTTTCTAAGCTTGTCCGCCAAATCCAGCTTTTCCCACGGCAAGGCAAGATCTTCGCGCCCCATATGTCCGTAAGCAGCCGTCTGTTTGTAGATCGGACGGCGAAGATCAAACTGCCGGATAATGGCCGCCGGGCGAAAATCAAACAAACCGCTCGCAATCTGCGCAATTTTCTCATCCTCAGCGCATCCAGTGCCAAACGTATCGACCATCACGGAAACCGGACGCGCGACACCAATGGCATAGGCAATCTGAACCTCACACTTCTTTGCAAGCCCCGCCGCTACAATGTTTTTGGCAATATATCTCGCCGCATACGATGCGCTGCGATCCACTTTAGTCGGGTCTTTACCTGAAAAAGCGCCGCCGCCATGCCGAGAATACCCGCCGTATGTATCCACGATAATTTTTCTGCCGGTGAGACCGGTATCGCCCATAGGACCGCCGATAACAAAACGACCGGTCGGATTTACATAAATTTTCGTGTCGTCATCAAGAAGCGATGCAGGAACCACTTCATGAATTACATGCTTGATTATATCCGCGCGAATCTGCTCAAGCGAAACATCATCGCTGTGCTGCGATGAAACAACAACGGTATCCACGCGAAGCGGAACGTCGTTCTCATACTCCACCGTTACCTGCGTTTTTCCGTCCGGACGGAGATATGGAAGCGTTCCGATTCTGCGCACTTCAGTCAGCCGTTTGGCCAGACGATGCGCAAGCGAAATCGGCAGCGGCATAAGCTCGTCCGTTTCATCACAGGCAAAACCAAACATAAGTCCCTGATCCCCAGCGCCGATATCAAGCCCATCGTCCTGACTGCCATCCTTTGCCTCAGCGCACTTGTCTACACCGAGTGCAATATCCGGCGACTGTTTATGCAGTGAACTCAGTACGGCGCAGGTATCAGCGTCAAAACCATATTTTGCACGATCGTATCCGATTTCGCGAATCGTTTGTCTCGCAATCTCCGAAACGTCAACCGAAGCTTTGGTCGTTACCTCGCCCATAATCATAACAAGACCGGTCGTAACAAACGTCTCGCAAGCCACTCTTGACTCAGGATCCTGCTCTATCATCGCGTCCAAAATCGCATCGGAAATCTTATCGCATATTTTATCCGGATGCCCCTCTGTAACCGATTCTGATGTAAATAAATATTTGCTCATAGTACCTCCCCGGCAAAAAAACGCCCCCGGACATCCCGAGGGCAATCCATCTCATCTCTCAGGATTTGGCACCTTACTGACCATCAGTAGGTTGCCGGGCTTCACAGGGCCAGTCCCTCCGCCGCTCTTGATAAGATATTCTTTTTCATAATTATATCATAAACTGTTTTTCTTTGCAATACTCTTTTTCATGATTCCGCATAAAAATATCCGCACTGCTCTTCTTCAACAATTCTACCGAAAAACCGTCCGTCCGCGTGATACAGCAAAAAAGAATTCTTTCCTTCATATTGTACGTTCAACGGTTCGATCGTATTAGACGCATAATCGTATACATATACGCCGTCCATCGAACTGATCGTTTTCACGGCCCATTCCCATTTCTGATAGATCTCATGTTCACGCAGAGAAATCGGCACATATGTGATCCACTCATTCGGATTTTTATTATAACATCTCACAGCGCCGGTCAACGCCCAATCTGACGAAGTCACACCGGACACATGCTCATGAAATTTGTAATTTTGTTCATGCACATACGAATCATCTATATTTAAAATCGCTACCTTTCCGCCCTCCGGATATTCAGACGCAATCTGAGCGACCGCGCCGACCACACGACTGTCGGCCTCATAAGTTGCTTTATAATCCGCCAATTCCGAAACCGAACAAACGCAAAATAGAAGTGCAACAAATGCACTGATGGCCGCGACCGCGTTTTTTTTAGAAAATGCAATTCTGCGGAGAACCAAATCCGCAAGAAGCGCGATTCCGACAAAGCTCGCAACCGTACCACGCAGAGAAAACCACGGATTTTCAATAATGAAAAACGGAGCAAGCGGCGCAATTACCAGTAAAACACCGTAAAGAAGCGGCAAAAGAAAGCGTTCCTCTCCTTTTGACTGATCCTTTCTGAAATGAAAAAAGAATCCGGTACAAAAAATGAGTACCAAAAGGCAATACAGCCAAGCGCCGTCGGCAAAAATCCGCATGATTCCGCGCAAAAAACCATAAATCAGGGTATAAAAACCGCCGCCTAAGAAAGCGGATTTCATCTGTGAGAGCAAATCCGGCAAAAAAGTATCGTAATAATAATTTGATACGGGCAAAATCAAGTTCATCCGTCCGCTGTAAAGCGCGCTGTCCGCAGTAAGCGCACACAGCCCGAAATACAGCGCCGCACACAAGAAACAGGAAAAGGCAAACAACCAGCGACCGCCGCTCTTTCGGACATACAAAAACGCAAGCAGCAGATTGAGCGCACAGCTGAGAACAGCCGTCTGCTCATAGAAGCAAAACGTGATAAACTGGCATAGCACCGCCAAAATCAAATCCCGTTTTCTTCCCGTTTCTAAAAATTGATAAAAACAATTCGCCGACAGTGCGACAAAAAGCAAACCGGGCACAATCCGCGTAGAAGCGCTCATCCAATAGGTACCCTCGATTCCCAAAGGCAAAAGCGTATACATAACCAGGAAAAAAGCGCCCGTACCGAAGAGCTTTGAAAATAAGCGCTTAAAAACAACTGCCGATAAAGCATACAATGCGCAGATCAGCAAAACGCCGACAATCGAACACGGCCAGAGCCATGACCAAAGCGTAACGTCCAGGATACCGGCCAAAGGTCTTGATGCAAGCAATCCAAGAACTCTACAATTATACAGCAAATCCCCCTGCGCCGCATAGTTATGATGCTGAATATAATCGTCAAGCTGCGGAAAATACTGAAAACCAAAGTACAAAAAACGTATGGCAATCAGCGAAAACACAGCCAAAAAAGCCGCGATATCCGCTTTTGTATCTGCCTGTTCCCTATATATTTGAATCCGCCTGCGCATCATAACCTCCATATTGCAAAAAGGAGCAATCAATTAAAGCAAAAATTGAAGAAAATTCAAAAAGCCATAGGAAATACCGCTGACAATCAATCCCGCAACCAAAACGCCGGCGAAAATTGCCGGAAAAGCTTTTTTTATCCGCATATCCAGCATCGCGGCAATCAGTGAGCCTGTCCATGCGCCGGTTCCTGGCAATGGAACCGCTACAAACAAGAACAATCCCCATCCGGCATATTTTACAATAGAATCAGAATGCTTATGCGCTTTACTTTCCACCCAAATCGCGATCTTATCCAAGTATTTGATCTTCTTCATCCACTGCAAAACAAGTCGGACAAACAACAGAATGATGGGAACCGGCAGCATATTGCCGACAACACAAATCAAAAAACACTCCCAAAACGGGATTCCGAGAGACGCGCCAAGCGGAATGGCGCCTCTCAGTTCGACAATCGGAAGCATTGAGCAGAAAAAGGTATACACAGCATGATTTATATTTTCAAACATAGAATCTCCCAGGCTATTCAGATATTAAATTCATTTTACACGATTATGCGGCGCAAATCAAGTAATTTTATACAGTTGCGCCCATTTTTATAAAGAAATACAGCAAGACCGCTGCAATCAGCAAAATTGAACATCCTGCCACAATATATGAATTCTTCTTTTTCGGCGCTGCAGAAGAAACATGCTGAGAAAAACTCGTATGCCCCAATGCAATCGATATAGGCTTATATAAAAGCATAGTCAAAGCGGCGTTTAAAATACCTTTTCCGAGATTAAAAGGCAAAAGCAACGGTAAAATCATATCGATTATCGCCTGTCTGGGCTGTCCAAGATATACCGGCGTCACAATCAAATTAAACGCTATCATAACCGCTGTCATCGCTACAATAGAGCAAATCAAACCAAGCAACGCCCTTTTTAAGCTTTTTTGTCGCGTATAAAAAAAAGATACCGTTGCGGAAAACACCGCCGATCCCAAGAAATTCATAAAAAATCCGTAAATTCCGGTTTGGCTGACTGTCACCATTTCCACAAACGCTACAACTGCCGATATCAGGATTCCCACCGCGGGGCCGAGATACAGTGCGCCGACCGCAATGACCGAATCCTTAATATCCAGTGTCAGAAACCCCACCTTAATCGGCAACAAAAACATACAAAGATAAGCGATAGCAGCAAATGCAGAGGCCAATACCAGCCGATTTATACGCTCGAACGATTTCGTCATATGTACCTCCAAAATTCTTTGGAAAAAAATCCCCCGCCAAAACGGCAGGGGAATCTGCGGATGTGCATACAAACACTTCCGCTATCTTTCTTTTCCCATCCAGACTATAACTGTCGGTGCAGGAATCTCACCTGCTCGGCACATACGTGTTCGCGGACTATAACCGCCGGTATGGAATTTCACCATTCCCCAAAGATATAAAATTTTATTTTGTAATATACTGCCTTGGAAAAATCGGAGGAAGCAAACGCTTCCTCCGATTTCAAACAAAGCAAATTTAAGCCTTGATTTCGGTTACAACACCGGAACCAACCGTTCTGCCGCCCTCACGGATAGCAAAACGAAGTCCCGCTTCAATCGCAATAGGCGTAATCAGAGAAACATCCATGTTTACGTTATCGCCGGGACGGCACATCTCAGTGCCTTCGGGAAGTTTAATCGTACCAGTAACGTCAGTGGTTCTGAAGTAGAACTGCGGACGGTAACCGGAGAAGAACGGCTTTTGACGTCCGCCCTCTTTTTCAGTAAGAACATACACCTGACCGATAAACTCAGTGTGCGGGTTGATCGTGCCGGGTTTGCAGAGAACCTGACCTCTTTCGATCTCATTCTTCTGAACGCCGCGAAGCAGAGCACCGATGTTATCGCCGGCCTGAGCCTCGTCCATCATCTTATGGAACATTTCGATACCAGTAATAACGGTTTTCTTTCTCTCCGTGGTAAGACCGATGATCTCAACTTCATCAGAAAGCTTCAACGTACCTCTCTCAACACGACCGGTGGCAACCGTTCCGCGTCCGGAAATCGAGAATACGTCCTCAACAGGCATCAGGAAAGGCTTGTCGCTCATTCTGTCAGGCGTCGGGATATAGGAATCAACAGCATCCATGAGTTCCTTAATCGGTGCATATACAGCATCGTTCGGATCCTGGCTTGTAGAAGTCAGCGCCTCACGTGCGGAACCTCTGATGATCGGAATATCGTCGCCCGGGAAATCGTACTGAGACAAAAGATCACGGATCTCCATCTCAACAAGATCAAGCAGTTCAGCATCGTCAACGATATCGCACTTGTTCATGAATACAACAATTGCAGGAACGCCAACCTGACGAGCGAGCAGAACGTGCTCGCGAGTCTGCTGAAGCGGACCGTCCGTACCGGCAACAACAAGGATTGCGCCGTCCATCTGGGCCGCACCGGTGATCATGTTCTTGACATAGTCGGCGTGGCCGGGGCAGTCAACGTGTGCATAGTGACGGTTTGCCGTCTCATACTCAACGTGTCTGGTGTTGATCGTGATACCTCTTGCTCTCTCTTCAGGCGCATTGTCGATCTGATCGTATGCCATGAATTCATTCGAACCGTTGCCGAGAGAAAGGTACTTCGTGATTGCAGCGGTAAGCGTGGTCTTACCATGGTCAACGTGACCAATGGTACCGATATTAACATGGGGTTTCGTTCTTTCAAACTTCTGCTTTGCCATTTTTAATATCCTCCTAAAAATAATGTTTATAATAAATATGGTTTTTCCGGCCGATACCGGAAAGGATTAGTCTTTTTTGCCGCGAGCTTTGATAATTTCTTCCTGAATGCTCTTCGGTACTTCGGCAAAATGACTGGGCTCCATTGTATAGAGGCCGCGCCCCTGCGTTCTCGAACGAAGGCTGGTCGCATAACCGAACATTTCCGAAAGCGGAACAAATGCATGAATCTGCTGCGCGCCGGCTACAGGCTCCATGGACTGGATCTGACCGCGGCGGGAATTCAAATCACCGATAACATCGCCCATATAATCATCGGGCGTTGTCACCGTAACTTTCATGATAGGCTCGGTCAGCACCGGATCCGCCTTTCGCATAGCTTCCTTAAACGCCATGGAACCGGCAATCTTAAACGCCATTTCCGAAGAGTCAACTTCATGATACGAACCATCATACAAAGTGACTTTAACGTCCACAACATTATATCCGGCTAAAACACCGCTCTGCATCGCGCCTTGGATACCGGAATCAACGGCAGGAATATATTCTTTCGGAATCGCACCGCCGGTAACAGCGTTGACAAATTCATATCCCTTGCCGGCTTCATTCGGCTCCAGCGTAAGTTTAACATGACCGTACTGACCGCTACCGCCGGACTGACGCTTATACTTGGTTTCCTGATCAACCTTGCGGCGAATCGTCTCCTTATAAGCAACCTGCGGATTACCTACGTTGGCTTCAATCTTAAATTCGCGAAGCAAACGGTCAACGATGATCTCCAGATGGAGTTCGCCCATACCGGCAATAATCGTCTGTCCAGTCTCCTCGTCCGTATAGGTTCTAAACGTCGGGTCTTCCTCCGCCAACTTAGCGAGCGCAATACCCATTTTTTCCTGTCCTGCCTTGGTTTTTGGCTCGATCGCTACGCGAATAACCGGATCCGGGAATTCCATAGATTCAAGAATAATCGGATGCTTTTCATCACAGAACGTATCGCCGGTGGTTGTATTCTTTACACCGACAACCGCAGCAATATCACCTGAATAGCAGCATTCAATATCTTTACGATCATTTGCATGCATCTGCAGGATACGTCCGAAACGCTCGCGTGTTCCCTTGGTAGAGTTATATGCGGCGCTACCGGCTTCAATCGAACCCGAATATACGCGGAAGAAACAGAGCTTACCGACAAACGGGTCTGTCATGATCTTGAACGCAAGCGCCGAGAAAGGCTCGTTATCGTCCGCCTTTCTTTGATCCTCTTCGTCCGTCTCAGGATTCACACCCTTAACCGGGGGGATGTCTACAGGCGAGGGCATATAATCAATGATCGCATCCAGCAGTTTTTGAACGCCCTTATTCTTGTAAGATGTGCCGCATGTAACCGGAACAATCTTATTTTGGATGGTTCCTACGCGAATCGCTTTTTTCAGTTCTTCAACGGTAGGCTCCTCACCCATCAAATACTTTTCCATCAGCGCATCATCCGTTTCAACAACCGCTTCTACCAGATCTGCGCGATACTTTTTCGCCTGTTCCAGCATATCCTCCGGAATCGGCTCAACTCTCATATCCTTGCCGAGATCGTCATAATAAATATCGGCTTCCATATTGAGAAGATCGACAATTCCGCGGAATCCGCTTTCTTTACCGATTGGCAATTGAATCGGAACCGGTACGGTATGCAGTCTGTCTTTCATCATACCGACAACACGGTAAAAATCCGCGCCTGTGATGTCCATCTTATTGACATAAGCCATACGCGGTACGCCGTATTTGTCAGCCTGTCTCCAAACGGTTTCAGACTGCGGCTCAACACCGCCCTTTGCGCAGAACACGGTGACCGAACCGTCAAGAACACGAAGCGAACGTTCTACTTCAACCGTGAAGTCCACGTGACCGGGGGTGTCAATGATGTTGATTCTGTTATTTTTCCAGTAGCATGTCGTAGCAGCGGAAGTAATCGTAATACCGCGCTCCTGCTCCTGCTCCATCCAGTCCATCGTAGCCGAACCCTCATGGGTTTCCCCGATGCGGTGCGTCTTGCCGGTATAAAACAGGATACGCTCTGTTGTCGTTGTTTTACCGGCATCAATATGTGCCATGATGCCGATGTTGCGAGTCCGCTCAAGCGGATATTCTCTTGGCATTTTGTATCTCCTTTAGCGGCTTAATATCTATAATGCGCAAAAGCCTTGTTTGCCTCTGCCATTCTATGCGTTTCTTCTTTTTTCTTGAACGCTCCACCAGCGCTGTTCTTCGCGTCGATGATTTCAGCCGCAAGCTTCTCTGCCATGGTTCTTTCACTGCGGTTTCTCGAAAAAGATGTCAGCCAGCGCAGGCCGAGCGTCTGTCTTCTCTCGGCTCTGACTTCCATTGGAACCTGATAGGTAGAACCGCCGACACGGCGAGCCTTAACTTCCAGTACAGGCATGACATTTTCAAGAGCTTCCGTAAATACTTCGAGAGGACTCTTGCTTTCCTTGGCTTCAACAATCGAAAACGCCTCGTATACGATCTTCTGCGCCACGCCTTTCTTGCCGTCATACATGATGTTATTGATCAGTTTGGTGACAAGCTTGGAATTATACACAGGATCCGGCAATACGTCTCTCTTGGAAATTTGACCTCTTCTAGGCACTTTTCTTCCCTCCTTCATAAAAAATGAATCTCATCGGTACTCGAATTTGCATAAATCCGTCAGTGCTCGTCCAAGGTGTGTATTATAGCTGTACATAAACATTTATATTACGCACTCGTTTGACGGCACAAACTGTACCACAATTTGCAAGAAGTATATTTTACTTCTTCGGACGCTTGGCGCCGTATTTGGAACGCCCCTGATTGCGGTTGGCAACCCCTTGCGTATCCAGCGTGCCGCGAATGATGTGATAACGGCAACCAGGCAAGTCACGAACTCTTCCGCCTCGGATCAATACAACAGAGTGTTCCTGAAGATTGTGACCGATGCCGGGAATGTACGTGGTAGCTTCCATACCGTTTGTCAATCTGACTCTGGCGATCTTGCGAAGCGCAGAGTTTGGCTTTTTCGGCGTGGTTGTTGTCACTTTCGTGCACACACCACGCTTTTGCGGAGAACTCAAATCGGTCGCTTGATTCTTCAGCGTGTTGAATCCCTGTTGAAGAACCGGCGCTTTCGATTTGTAAACCGATTTAGTGCGGCCATTCTTAACGAGTTGATTAAAGGTTGGCATACTTTTCCTCCTTCTTTAAAAAATATAAGTGTTTATATACGGCAACGAGGTTTTTATTCCCTGCGAAGCTGTATGCATTCAGCAGCGTAATCGCCGCCAAAATACACCACATTATAGCATTCAAAAGCAAATTTGTCAATAGATTTTGCCCCGTTTTGCATACTTTTTAATCAGTTTTCTCTATATTTCCCGTTTCTCGAAAAATGCGGATGCTCTCATCACACGATCTGCGTACCCTCACATCCAAAAGCCTCGAGTTTACAAAGATCCCACGGCCTCGCCGCAAGCGGCGACGGGGCCGTGTACAGTTTATTCGGCAATTCCCTCTGTTTCAAATTCTTCTTCAAAATGCGCCGGAGTTTCCGCCGAAACAACTTCAATATCGTTATATTGTGCAAGACCCGTTCCGGCCGGGATCAATTTGCCGATAATTACATTCTCCTTAAGTCCCTGCAAATGATCGACCTTACCGCGAATCGCCGCCTCGGTCAGTACCTTGGTTGTTTCTTGGAACGAAGCCGCGCTGAGGAACGACTCGGTCATCAATGCCGCTTTCGTGATACCGAGAAGCATCGGCGTACCCACAGCCAGGCTCAGCGTTTTATCACCGGCTGCGATACGTGCTTCAATACGCTCGTTGGCTTCGGCAAACTCCAGAGCGTCCACATTGGAACCAAGCAGCAAATCGGTATCGCCGGCATCCTCCACCTTAATCTTTCTGGTCATCTGACGTGCAATGATTTCGATATGCTTGTCATTGATCTCAACGGCCTGCAGACGGTATACGCGCTGTACTTCACGAATGATGTAATCATATACAGCCTCAATTCCGTTTACTTTCAAAATATCGGCCGGCGCTTTATTGCCCTCGGTCAGCGCCTGACCAAGCGCAACCCGCTGCCCTTCTTCCACAATAATGCGGATTCCGAACGGCACCGGATAAGCAAATTCCTCCCCCGTCTCATCCGAAGTCACCACGACATTGCGCATATTTTTGCTTTCCTGCATACGAACCACGCCGGCGCATTCCGCAATAATCGCTGCCTTTTTGGGACGGCGCGCTTCCAAAAGCTCTTCAACACGCGGCAGACCCTGCGTAATATCCGAACCGGCGATACCGCCAGTATGGAATGTACGCATGGTAAGCTGCGTACCGGGTTCCCCGATAGACTGCGCCGCAATAATACCGACAGCCTCGCCGACATTGACTTCCTTTCCGGACGCCAAATCCGCGCCGTAGCAATGCGCGCAGACGCCGCGCTTTGCACGACAGCGCAAGATCGAACGGACGTTAACCTGTTCAACGCCGCTGCGTTCCGCATCAGCCGCCTGATCCTCTGAAATCAGATCGCCGCACCGAATGATGATATTACCGGTGACCGGCGATACCACATCTTCCAGCGAATACCGACCGACCAGTCTGTCTCTCAGCGGCTCAATGATTTCATCGCCGTCACGAATATCGCTGACAATGACGCCCTCCGTCGTGCCGCAGTCCTCTTCACGAATGATAACCTGCTGCGATACATCGACCAGACGGCGGGTAAGATACCCGGAGTCCGCCGTACGCAACGCCGTATCGGAAAGACTCTTACGTGAACCTCTCGCACCGATAAAATACTCCAGATTGTTCAGCCCCTCACGGAAATTCGATTTAATCGGAATTTCCATCGTTTTACCGTTGGTTGCGAACATAAGACCGCGCATACCCGCAAGCTGACGAAGCTGGCTGGCATTACCGCGCGCACCGGAATCAATCATCATCTTAATAGAGTTGAACTGATCGAATCCCTCGGAAAGCGCATTGGTAACCTCATCCGTTGTTTGCTCCCAGATCTTGATAACATTGTTATAACGTTCCTCATCGGAAAGCTCGCCGCTCTGGAAATGCTCCGTAACAATGCCGATCTTCTTTTCGGCCTCCGCCACCTTGGTGTATTTCTCAGGCGGAATCGTCATATCGTAAACCGATATTGAAATACCGCTCTTCGTGGAATATTTAAATCCGGTCGCTTTGATATTATCCAGCATCTGCGCCGTAACGGTAATGCCGTTCTTTTTGATACAATTGTCAATGATATTGCCAAGCTGTTTTTTCTTGGTTACAAACGAAACCTCAAGGTTCAGCATCGTCTCGGGATTGCTGCGGTCAACATATCCAAGATTCTGCGGGATCTGCTGATTGAAAATCAGACGGCCAAGCGTCGCATCGATAATGCCGGAATGCATCACGCCGTCCAATTCCCTTTCAACGCGCACACGAATCGGCGCGTGCAGACCAAGCTGACCATTTGCATAGGCCATCTCCGCCTCGTCCATATCACGGAATACTCTGCCGGCGCCCATCTCCTTGTCATTCACAATGGTCAAATAATACGAACCGAGAATCATATCCTGTGAGGGAACGGTCACAGCGCGTCCATCGGCTGGTTTCAAAAGATTGTTGGCAGAGAGCATCAGGAATCGCGCTTCCGCCTGCGCCTCTGCGGACAACGGAACGTGAACCGGCATCTGGTCGCCGTCGAAGTCCGCATTAAACGCGGAACAAACAAGCGGATGCAGTTTAATTGCGCGTCCCTCGACCAGTACGGGCTCAAACGCCTGAATCGACAGTCTGTGCAGCGTGGGCGCGCGGTTCAAAAGCACCGGATGCTCCTTAATCACATTTTCAAGCGCATCCCATACCTCTGGGAACACCTTGTCTACCTTTTTCTTTGCTTCTTTAATATTTGCCGCTTTTTGCGTTTCTACAAGCCGTTTCATAACAAAAGGCTTGAAAAGCTCCAACGCCATCTCTTTCGGCAGACCGCACTGGAAAATCTTCAAATCAGGTCCGACAACGATAACCGAACGTCCGGAATAGTCAACTCGTTTACCGAGCAGGTTCTGACGGAAGCGTCCCTGCTTGCCGCGCAGCATTTCGGAAAGTGATTTGAGCGCACGATTAGACGGACCGGTTACCGCTTTGCCGCGGCGACCGTTATCAATCAGCGCATCCACCGCTTCCTGCAGCATACGCTTCTCATTCCGAATGATGATCTCCGGCGCGCGAAGCTCCATCAGCTTTTTCAAACGGTTATTCCGGTTTATCACACGACGATACAAATCATTCAGATCCGAAGACGCAAATCTGCCGCCGTCAAGCTGAACCATCGGGCGAATCTCAGGCGGAAGGACGGGAATTACATCCAAAATCATCCATTCCGGACGGTTGCCTGAAAGACGAAACGCCTCGACAACCTCCAGCCGCTTGATAATTTTCAGTTTTTTCTGGCCGTTTGCATGTGCAAGCTCCTCGCGGAGTTGTGCCGCAAGCTGTTCCGGATCAATCTCGGAAAGCAACTCCTTAATTGCTTCCGCTCCCATGCCGACGCGGAAATCGTCCTCATAGCGCTCATACCAGTTGTTATACTCCTGCTCATTGAGAAGCTGTTTCTTTTCCAGCGGCGTAGAACCCGGATCAATTACGATATACTGCGCGAAATAGAGCACGCGCTCCAAATTCCGGGGCGTAATATCCAGCAAAAGACCAATGCGAGACGGTATCGCGCGGAAATACCAAATGTGCGACACCGGCGCCGCCAATTCAATATGACCCATGCGCTCACGGCGAACCTTTTTCGTAGTAACCTCAACGCCGCATTTTTCGCAGATCTTGCCTTTGTGGCGAACCCGCTTATATTTGCCGCACAAACACTCCCAATCCTTGGTAGGCCCGAATATACGTTCGCAAAAAAGACCGTCCTTTTCTGCCTTGAGCGTTCTGTAATTGATGGTTTCGGGCTTGGTTACCTCGCCGTGGGACCATGAACGAATCATTTCCGGAGACGCAAGACCGATTTTTATAGAATCAAATACATTATCCATCGATTTATATTACCTCTTTTGCGAAATGCAAAAGCACCTCTCCTTTGAATTTCGCACTTGCAGCCAAGTGCCGTTTCGCAGTACAACGCCCGCGTCAGATATCAAAAGAATCGTCATCCGCATCCTCGGCAAAGAATCCGCTGATGTCATCTTCCTCATCTTCTTCCTCGGTATAGGAATCGAAAAGGTCATCCGTCTGAACCGACTCGCCGACATCGGAAGCACTGATTACGTCATCGTCTTCAATCGGGCTGACATAATTAGGCGTTTCAAGCTCTTCCTCGCCGATCTTAGCCAGTTCGATCTCATTGCCCTCTTTATCCAAAACGCGAACATCAAGCGCCAGAGACTGAAGTTCCTTGACCAGCACCTTAAAGGACTCTGGCACGCCCGGCGTCGGAATATTCTGTCCCTGTACAATCGCCTCATAGGTCTTTACACGTCCGGTAACATCATCGCTCTTTACCGTTAAGATTTCCTGAAGCGTATACGCTGCGCCGTAAGCCTCCAGCGCCCAAACTTCCATTTCGCCGAAACGCTGTCCGCCGAACTGGGCCTTACCGCCGAGCGGCTGCTGCGTAACCAGAGAATACGGCCCGGTCGAACGGGCATGAATCTTATCATCTACAAGGTGGTGCAGTTTCAGGTAATACATGTAACCCACCGTAACAGGATTGTCAAACGCCTCTCCGGTACGGCCGTCATACAGCGTGGTCTTTCCGTCAACAACATACAGTTTGCCCTCGGAAAGCAGCTTTTCATACTTTTCGGGCTCTTTCTGCTTATCTACACTGACGCACTCGTTTTTACCGGTTTCCGGATTGTAAACCAGTTCAACAGCGTCCTTGCCCTCGATATTCTCGTTTGGGCGAATCTCGCGGCAAAGTCCCGCTTTCTTCATACAATCGAGAATATCCCTTTCGCTTGCACCGTCAAACGCCGGCGTCATCACTTTGATACCGAGTTCTTTTGCCGCACGGCCGAGATGCACTTCCAGCACCTGACCGATATTCATACGCGACGGAACGCCCAGCGGATTCAAAACAATATCGAGCGGCGTACCGTCCGCAAGAAACGGCATATCTTCCGGCGGAAGAATGCGCGAAACAACACCCTTGTTACCATGGCGACCCGCCATCTTATCGCCAACGGAGATTTTTCTCTTCTGGGCTATATATACGCGAACCACTTTATTGACTCCAGGCGGTAAATCGTCCTGGTTGTCTCTTGAAAACACTTTGACATCCACAACGATACCGCTTTCACCGTGCGGAACACGCAAAGAAGTATCGCGCACTTCGCGCGCCTTTTCGCCGAAAATCGCACGCAGCAGGCGTTCCTCTGCAGTGAGTTCGGTCTCGCCTTTCGGCGTAACCTTACCGACCAGAATATCGCCGGCGCGCACCTCGGTACCGATCTTGACGATACCGTCCGCATTCAGATCTTTCAGAACATCGTCGCCGACATTGGGAATTTCCCGCGTAATGATTTCCTCGCCGAGCTTTGTATCGCGCGCTTCATGCGTATATTCCTCTATATGAATGGAAGTGTACACGTCATCGCGTACCAAACGCTCGTTCAAAAGAACAGCGTCTTCGTAGTTGTACCCCTCCCAGGTCATAAAGCCGATCAACGCGTTTTTGCCGAGCGCAATCTCTCCCTCGGAAGTCGCGGGACCGTCCGCAATGACCTGTCCTTTCTCTACCTGTTCGCCCTCGCTGACCGTCGGTCTTTGATTGATGCAGGTGCCCTGATTGGAGCGCTTAAATTTAATCAGGTGATATGCTTCTTTTGCGCCGCTCTCCGTGCGGATTACAATTTCATCCGCAGTGACACGCTCTACAATTCCGGCAGACTTTGCCAAAACGAC
Organism: uncultured Eubacteriales bacterium; assembly: GCA_958414825.1. Taxonomy (GTDB): domain Bacteria; phylum Bacillota; class Clostridia; order Oscillospirales; family CAG-272; genus UMGS902. The sequence continues at coordinate 30,365 of CATYXQ010000017.1, forward strand.
CACGCCCGAATCAATTGCAGCTTTGTACTCCATACCGGTGCCGACAACCGGCGCTTCGGATACCATCAGCGGCACAGCCTGCTTCTGCATATTGGATCCCATCAACGCACGGGTATTGTCATCGTTTTCAAGGAACGGAATCATCGCCGTGGCGACAGAAACAAGCATCTTCGGCGAGACGTCTACATAGTCCACATCAGCCGCGTCTACTTCGAGAATCTCGGAGCGCTCACGCGCAATAATACGACTTTTTACGAAGCGCCCCTCTGCGTCCAAAGGCTCATTGGCCTGCGCAATGATATAATTGTCCTCGATGTCTGCGGTCATATACTCCACAATATCGGTAACTTTTCCGGTCGCCTTATCGACTTTGCGATAAGGTGCCTCAATGAATCCATAATCCGAAATCTTCGCGTAAGTTGCAAGATAAGAAATCAGACCGATATTCGGACCTTCAGGCGTCTCAATCGGGCACATTCTGCCATAATGGGTATAGTGTACGTCACGCACCTCAAAGGACGCGCGGTCACGGGACAAACCGCCTGGACCCAACGCAGAAAGACGCCGCTTATGCGTCAATTCTGCAAGCGGATTGTTTTGATCCATAAACTGAGACAGCGGAGAGGAGCCGAAAAACTCGCGAATCGCCGTCACAACCGGGCGGATATTAATCAGATTCTGCGGATGCAGTTCCGTACCGTCCTGCACGGTCATGCGCTCCTTGACGATCTTATCCATACGGGAAAAGCCGATCCGAAGCTGATTCTGCAAAAGTTCGCCCACGCAGCGCATACGGCGGTTTCCAAGATGGTCAATGTCATCCGTACTGCCAATGCCGTGCGACAGATTAATCAGATAGTTGATCGAAGCAAAAATATCATCTTTTGTAATATGCTTGGGGCAAAGCTCATGAATACGCCGTTTCGCCTCCACTCGGATACTTTCCGCATCCCCGCCGCACTGCTCCATAATTTCAAGAAGCACGGCAGTACGCACTTTTTCATGAATACCGCAGTCTGCCAAACTATAGCCAAGCAGATTTTCAGGCTCGATCGTATTGTTGGAAAACACTTTTGCGGTCGTTCCGTCCGGAAGCGCCACATCAACCTCGTTAATGCAGTTTTTCTCGATTTCATGCGCCATTTCGCGTGTAACTACAACGCCCGCTTCACAGATAAATTCGCCTGTAATCGGATTGATTGCGGGTTTTGCCAGCGTATGCCCGACAAGACGTCCTGCAATATCCAATTTTTTATCATATTTATAGCGACCGACCGGTGCAAGGTCATAACGCTTGGGATCAAAGAACAAATTATTGATCAAAATCTGCGCGCTCTCGACAAGCGGAGGCTCGCCCGGACGCAGTTTTTTATAGACCTCTTTGAGCGCCTCATCGCCGAGCGTGGTATTGTTTTCAACCGCTAACGCGCCGCACTCGTCTTTCTCAAACGTTGCGGTAATCATGGCCTCATCTCCGAACATCGAGAGAATCTCCGCATCTGACTCTATGCCAAGCGCGCGGATCAAAACCGTGATCGGAATTTTTCTGGTCTTGTCAATTTTTACAAAAAAAGCATCGTTGGCGTCCGTTTCATATTCCAGCCAGGCTCCGCGATACGGAATCACGGTGGCGGAAAACATATGCTTACCAGTTTTATCTATGGAGTCCCCGTAATAAATTCCGGGAGAGCGAACAATCTGCGAAACGATAACGCGCTCCGCGCCGTTGATGACAAACGTTCCGTTTTCCGTCATCATCGGAAAATCACCCATATATATCTCTGACTCTTTTACCTCCCCAGTCTCTCTGTTCGTCAGCCTGACTTTTACTTTCAGCGGCGCTGCATAGTTGACGTCCCGTTCCTTGCATTCCTCAACCGGATACTGTGTTTTCGAATCAATGGTATAATCCACAAATTCAATCACTAAATTGCCCGAATAATCCACGATCGGAGATACATCGTCGAGCACATCCCGAAGTCCCTCGCTCAGGAACCAGTCGAATGATTTTTTCTGCACTTCGAGCAGGTTCGGCATTTCAATTGCCTCCCCGACCCTGGAAAAGCTCATTCGTGTATTTTTGCCAAGCTTCTGGGGTGTGAGCATAGTATAGAATCACTCCATTCATTTAATATCTCGCCATTTATCCAAACAGCGCGGAAAATTTTACACATCATCTATTGATTATAAAATCCATATAGAAAAACAGACAAAAAGCACATGCGAAGTACATAAAAACAATAATTTTTTATACGTTATTCCCC
>CATYXQ010000018.1 GCA_958414825.1 uncultured Eubacteriales bacterium
GTAGTTACTGTATAGTGTTCATGCGGCGCAGAGTATGTAACGCGCTCTACATAGGGCGTTGTTTAGGTTGAAATCTGTTCCAAATGTCATCCGTTCTTCACAGGCAAGCAGAAATTTGTGGATGCCGGCGGACGTGTTGATCGCTTTAAGAAGCGTCTGAGCATGGTAAAATAAGTTTGGTTTATGCTTGAATGGGGCAAGTGAACGCTGCTTTGCGGTCGCTTGCCCCTTGTTTCTGTGCGGATCATGTTCGCGCGGCCTTTGGCGTGCGGTCGGCTTTGAACCCGGGAGGTATTAATTTATGGAAAAAGAAAAAATAACGGATGCTGTATTGGTTGGCATTGCGAAAAAGGGCAGCAGCGATGAAGCGTGTGAAAAAAGCTTGGATGAGCTTGAGCGTCTATTGGAGACGGCCGGCGGACATGTGTTTGCGCGCATGGTGCAGTTTGTCGAGCGCGAAAATCCCAAAACCTGTATCGGCAGCGGCAAGCTTGAAGAACTTCGTCAGATTTGTTTGGCAAATGATATTTCTCTTGTTGTATTTGATGTAGAACTCAGTCCGTCTCAAATCCGCAATATTGAGGATGCGCTTGAGGATACGGAAGTGATTGACCGCAGTATGCTGATTTTGGATATTTTCGCGTTACACGCCTCCAGCGCTGAGGGAAAGCTGCAGGTTGAACTTGCGCAACTGAAATATACGGCGCCGCGCCTTGTCGGAAAAGGAAAACAACTTTCAAGACAGGAGGGGCGGATCGGAACGCGCGGTCCCGGTGAGTCAAAACTTGAGACTGATCGGCGGCATCTGGCGCGCCGCATTGCGGCATTGGAAGAGGCGCTGAAAGAAGTGGAACGCAATCGGAGCACAACGCGCGCCGCGCGTATGCGCAGCGGATTGAAGCGCGTTGCGATTGTCGGATATACAAATGCGGGTAAATCTACACTGATGAATCGCCTGACCGATGCGGGGGTGTTAGCAGAAGATAAATTGTTTGCGACGCTGGATTCCACCACCCGTAAGCTTACGCTGCCCGAGGGGACGGAGGTTTTGCTTTCGGATACGGTCGGCTTTATCCGCAAGCTGCCCCATCATCTGATTAAAGCATTTAAGTCAACGCTGGACGAGCTTCGGTATGCGGATATTTTAGTGGTGCTTGCCGATGCTTCCGATGCGGAATGCAGCGAACAGTTAGAGGTAACGTCGGAAATTATTGCGCAACTCGGCGCAGGAGATAAACCGGCCTTATATGCGTTCAATAAATCCGATCTGGCGCGGGACGGTATGACTGCCGTAGGTACCCGGCCTGAGCAGGCGGTTTTTATATCTGCTAAGGACGGCAGTGGGATCGAGCGTTTTTTGTCTATGCTTGAAACGTTTGCACGCGCCGGAACAAAGCGCTGTGTTTTGCGGATTCCGCTTGAGGCACAGTCGCTGGTGGGACAGCTTTATAAGACGGCCGTGGTTGAAGATGTCCGGTATACCGAACAGTACGCGGAGGTGCAGGCGACGCTGGACAGCCGTGCGCAGGGACTGTTTAAAGAATATATTGTTTGAGGCTGCAATGAAAAACGAGAAGCATGGAGATAAGTGCTATAAAACGCTACGGGAAGAGGGACACGGCGTTTATGAAGAAAAACGCTCGGAATTTCTCGGTCGTGCCATGCATGTCGAAAATGAGCAGGAAGCGCTTGATTTGATTCGGCGTGTGCGGGAGGAACATCATGACGCTCGGCATCATGTGTATGCATATGTGCTCGACGGCGGCCGGATTCAGCGGTATAGCGACGACGGGGAACCGCAGGGAACCGGAGGCATACCGGTACTGGATGTTTTGCGTAAATCGGGAATTGATGACGCCTGTATCGTGGTTACCCGCTATTTCGGCGGGATTCTGCTCGGTGCGGGCGGACTTGTGCGCGCCTATACCGCTGCGGCAAAACTTGCGGTAGAATCGGCGGGTACTGTCACGTATGAACGGTATGCCGAGTTCCGTATTTTGCTGTCGTATTCCGAGTATCAAAAACTGCTTTCAAAATTGCCGGATTTCGGTGCGATTGCAGACGGAACTGATTTTGCCGATACAGTTACGTTGCGCGCGGCGGTTCGTGTCGGGGACGCCGGACGATTTGCCGACGCGATTTGCGAGCTTTTCGGCGGACGGGTATTTGCCGAGCGAATCGGAGAGCGTTATGACAAAGCCTGAAGTAGAGGGCGCTCGGTGTTTTGAAGATATTTTCCAAAGATACATTTATTTTCAAATGAAACGGCTTATTTTTTTATGAAAATTATACGCGCAAAAAAAGGGAAATCCTTTTTTTGCGCGTATATTATTGTCGTAAATCATTGAAACGGTAACGGAGGGATTGTATGGCGGAAAAAATATCGGATATTTTTCTGAAACGGGAAGAAGACACGCTTTCTCCCTATGCTTTCCTGACAAAGAATACGCGCGGGCGGGAGCATCCGTATGTTCCCTGTGAAAACAGGACGGAGTTTCAGCGAGACCGCGATCGCATCATTCATTCAAAATCCTTCAGACGGCTGATGCATAAAACACAGGTGTTTTTGTTTCCGGCAGATGAACACTATCGTACCCGGATGACGCACACGCTTGAAGTGACGCAGGTTGCCCGCATTATTGCGCGTGCGCTGCGGCTGAATGAAGATTTGACGGAAGCCGCGGCCATGGGGCATGATCTCGGACATACGCCGTTCGGTCATGCCGGCGAAGTGGCCATGCAGCAGTGCTATTCACCGGAATTTACCCATTACAAACAAAGTTTACGGGTCGTTGAACAGCTTGAAAACAACGGAGAGGGGCTCAATCTTACCTGGGAAGTGCGGGACGGCATTCTGAATCATACGGGAGAATGTATGGCTTCTACATTGGAGGGCGTGATTGTCAAATTCGCGGATCGCATTGCCTACATCAATCATGACATAGACGATGCGTGCCGCGCGGGAATCCTAAAGATAGACGATATTCCAAAAGAACTCACAGAAGTGCTTGGCAGGGGACACAGCGAGCGGATTAACCGCATGGTGACTTCCGTGATTCATGCAAGTACAGATCAGCCGTCTATTCGCTTTACGGAAGAAGTAGGGCAGGCGACTATGGCGCTTCGTTCGTTTCTTTTTCAACATGTGTATACAAATCCTCTGGCAAAATCGGAGGACAATAAGGCGAAAGAGCTATTGGCGCGTCTGTTTGCACATTTTGTAAAAAATCCGGATCAGATGCCTGCGCTTTATTTTCGCAATACTGAAAAAGAGCCGGTTGAACGCTGCGTCTGCGATTTTATTTCCAGTATGACAGACCGATATGCAATCAATCTTTACAGTGAACTCTTTATACCGCAGGTCTGGCGAGGGAAGCAATTATGATCGACAGCCGTGTGATTGAGGAAATTAAATCAAGAAACGATATTGTCGATGTGATTTCTGCTTATGTCCATTTAAAGCGTGCCGGCTCGAATTATCAGGGACTTTGTCCGTTTCATTCGGAAAAAACGCCTTCGTTTACGGTATTTTCAGCAACGCAAGGATATTATTGTTTCGGATGCGGCGCGGGCGGAGATGTGATTACGTTTATTCGTCAGTCGGAAAATCTTGAATATATTCCGGCGCTTGAATTTTTGGCGCGCCGCGCGGGTATAACCATTCCGGCGGATTTGACAAGACGGGACGGCTTTGACCGGTCGAGAATGCTCGCCATGAATCGGGAGGCTGCGCGCTTTTTCCATAATCAGCTTTTTGAACCTTCCGGCAGGGAGGCGCTGCGCTACCTTACGGCGCGCGGGCTTTCGGAAGCCGTAATCAAGCATTTCGGACTCGGGTATTCGCCGCCCGGCTTTTCTGTACTCACCGCTTATCTGCATAAGCTGGGGTATACGGATCAGGAAATGACGTCTGCTTTTTTATGCGGAAAGAGTAAAAAGAGCGGCGCGCCGTTTGATTATTTTCGGAATCGGGTGATGTTTCCCATTATTGACGTGTCGGGAAATGTGATCGCTTTCGGCGGGCGCGTTATGGATGATTCGACGCCGAAATATCTGAATTCTTCCGATACGCCTGTCTTTAAAAAAAGCAGGAATTTATTTGCGCTCAACTTTGCCAGGACAAGCTGCTCGGATGAGATTGTTCTGTGCGAGGGCTATATGGACGTGATTGCCATGCATTCGGCGGGTTTTACAAATGCGGTGGCCACGCTTGGAACGGCGCTGACGCCGGAACAGGCGCGGATTATGGCGCGATATACCAAAAAAGTGCTGATTTCCTATGACAGCGACGCTGCGGGACAAAAAGCTGCCAACCGTGCAATCGGTATTCTCGGCGAGGTTGGACTGGATGTACGTGTGCTTCAGCTGAGCGGAGCGAAAGATCCGGATGAGTTTTTAAAAAAATACGGCGCGGAGAAGTTTCGTGCGCAGCTAACCGGCAGTAAAAGCAAATTTGATTATAACATGGAAAACATTCTCGCAAGGCATGATATTTCGTTGCCGGATGAAAAGATCAAAGCTTGCGCCGAACTGTGTAAAATGATCGCTGAGATTTATTCCAGCGCAGAGCGGGAAATTTATATTGCCGCAATGGCTAAACAACTGGAAATTCCGGCTCAGAGTATAAAAACCGATGTAGAACGGTTGATTCGGGTTCGGAAAAAGGAATATAAAAAACAGGAAGCGCAGAAAATAGTTCGGCAGAGCGCAGGATACGGAGACCGGGTGAATCCCGACTATGCCCGGAATATCGCTGCCGCGCGAGCGGAAGAAACGGTTTTAGGGCTGATGCTTCTGTATCCCGAGTACAGAAGAATGGTGGTAGAGAAAGAAGTTCCTCTTGCAGAAACGGATTTTTTCACCGAATTCGGGAAGCGTGTATTCAAGGCGACCTTTGAGATCGTTTCGGCCGGGAATTTTGATGCGGCGCTGCTCGGAGATTATTTTACGCCCGAGGAACTGGGGCGGATTATGCGGATGCAGCTTGCACGCCGTGAACTCAGCGATAACGGCGTCGGCGTATTTCGCGACAGCGCGGAAGCCCTTCGGCGGGAAACACACAGTGCGGATGATTCCGATCCGCTCGGCGATATCCGCGATCTGATAAACAGAAAAAGAAATACATAAATGCGGCGGTATGAAAGGAAAGCAAATGAGCAACGAGAATCAGAAAAAAATCGATATCAATGAACTGATTGAAAAAGGAAAAAGCAAAGGCAGTCTAACCAACGCCGAAGTTCTGGAAGTAATGGAACTGAACGACTGCGATATCGATCAGATGGAAAAAATCTATGAACAGATTGAAAGCAATGGAATTGAAATCACCGGATTTGATACGGTAGAAATTGATGATATTGACGATCTGGAAGCCGATGATGAGGAAATTGAACAGCTTGAATCGGCAGAGGATATGGAAAAAATGCTGGCCCAAGAGGGGCTGGCTATCGATGATCCTGTACGCATGTACCTCAAGGAGATCGGAAAGATTCCGCTGCTCGATGCGGAAAAAGAGATGATTTTGGCGCAGCGGATCAGCTGCGGAGACGAGAAAGCCAAAAATGAACTCGTAGAAGCCAATCTTCGTTTGGTTGTCAGCATTGCAAAACGGTATGTCGGCAAGGGCATGTTTTTCCTGGATCTGATTCAGGAGGGAAATCTCGGTCTTATGAAAGCCGTTGACAAATTCGATTATAAAAAGGGATATAAATTTTCCACCTATGCGACCTGGTGGATCCGGCAGGCGATTACCCGTGCGATTGCCGATCAGGCGCGTACAATCCGGATCCCGGTTCATATGGTGGAAACCATACACAAAGTATCTCGCTATTCCAGACAGCTTTTGCAGGAACTCGGACATGAGGCAAGCGCTGACGAGATTGCGGAAAAAATGGGCATGAGTCCGGACAAAGTCAGGGAAATTTTAAAAATCGCGCAGGATCCGGTTTCTTTGGAGACGCCGATCGGCGAAGAAGAAGACAGCCATCTCGGCGATTTTATTGAAGATTATGATTCGCCGGCTCCTGCCGAAACCGCCTCCTATGCGTTGCTCCGCAAGCATTTGTGTGCGGTATTGCATACGCTGACGCCCAGGGAGGAGCACGTTTTAAAGCTGCGTTTCGGTTTGGAGGACGGACGAACGCGAACGTTAGAGGAGGTTGGAAAAGAGTTCGATATCACAAGAGAACGTATCCGTCAGATCGAGGCCAAAGCTCTTCGTAAGCTGCGTCATCCCAGCCGTTCCAAAAGACTCAAAGATTATTTGGATCAATGAGTGCTTTTTGGCAGGATATACGGAAAATACCTTGACATATAGCCTTTTTTAGTGTAAACTAATATATGTTTTATGCCGCCCTGCGGCGGGTTTTCATTTAGGAGGAACTTTTCATGCGTAAAAAACTTATTTGCCTGTTGCTTTGCTTGTCTGTTTTGCTTCCTGCAATGCTTGCGGGCTGCGGAGAACAGACGGATGCTTCGGACGGGACAGAAGAAGAAGCTTCTGCCCGTGCAGCTATGACCCTCAGTATGTGGGTCGTGTCCGAAAAGCATGTTTCGCTTGAGACAGAGGCGCTGATTGAAGAAGCCGTTAATGAGATCACGCAGTCCAAATATACAACAAAGATCGATCTTTCGTTCTTTACGGAAGATGAATACTATACCGCGCTTGAAGACAAGCTTGCGTCAATCAAGGAATATAAAGACAACGCTGCTTCCACTACGCCGGTTGTTTTGCCGGGTGCAACGACTGAAGAGACCGAAGATACTACGGCTGAAACGATTGTAAACGAACTCGGCCAGCGCGTTTTGAAATATCCGGATCTGGATGAAAATCAATTGGATATCATCTTTTTATCGGGGAAAGACCGGCTCCGTTCCTATGCGGATGCGGGATATTTATCGGTGCTCGACACGAATTTGAATTCTACTTCTAAAGTGTTGAAAGATTATATTTTCCCGACGTTTTTGGATCAGGTAAAATACAATAAAAATACATATGCGATTCCGAACAACCATTTGATCGGTGAGTATACATATCTTTTGATCAATAAGGCGCTGGCGGAAAAATATTATTTTGATACGTCCTCCGTAACTTCTTTGGTTGAATGCGCTGATTTGATTGAAGATATCGGACGGAATGAGACCGATGTTCCGGCGATGCTTTCATATGTTGATCCTGTAAATATGCATTACTGGCTCGGAGACGGAGAAATGTCTATTCTTGTTTCCTATATTGCCACCGCTGCGACCATCGGAAACAGAACGATTATGCGGCAGGCATTTGAAACGTCGAGCTTTACCAACCATATGCTTTTGATGAAAAAATGCGAAGAAAACGGTTGGTTTGCTGAAAATCCGGAAACGACGGAAGAATTCGGCGTCGCGGTCATGCAGGGCGATTACAATTTGCGTGAGGAATACGGTGAGGATTATACGGTAAAAGTTTTGTCATACCCCATGGCTGAGGAGAATACTGTATATGAGGCCATGTTTGGCGTATCGTCCTATACGGTAAATTTGGATCGCTCTATGGAAATTATCACGTTCTTAAATACGGATCCTGCGCTTAAGAATATTTTGCAGTACGGTGTAGAGGGCGTACATTACAGTATTTCCGACGGCGAGTTGGTCTATCTGAATGAGGATTACCGTATGAACAATTGATATACGGGTAATATGTTTATGTCTTATCCGGAGCCGGGTATGGATGCGGATATTTGGGAAACGCAGAAAGCCGCAAACCGCGATTCAAAAATTTCTCCGTATTTTGGATTGTCTGACGAATGGGGTAAGGTAGATGCGCTCTTATTGGAGCAGCTTGAGAAGATTTCGGCGGAGTATATGGAGCGTATGAATCAGTGTGCGACTGCGGATGAACTGTCTGCGTTTTTCCAGACGGCGAAGACCGAGTTGGCTCAGAATGAGATGGTTAAAGCCGGATTCAGTACCGATGCGGAATCCAATTCTCCGTATGCGGTGTATTCCAGATGGTTTGAGGCGCTCTGGCCTTCGGCTGAATGATTTAGGTGAATCAATTTTGACCGCCGTGCTGTAAAAAGCACGGCGGTTTTTATCTGAAAAACTGAATTGTATTTATACTTCTTGATTTTGTTTATGGATATTGTGAATTGCCGCAGCAATTTCATCAACATCTCGACGGGTATTGAAGTAACCGAAGCTGATACGGAGCGCACCGTTTTCTGCGGTGTGCAGGGTGTTGTGTGCCAGTGGTGCGCAGTGAAAACCGCTTCGCGTACAAATGTTTTTTTCGTCCAGTGCAGAAGAGAGCACGTTTAAGGGGATGTGATTATTGGCGTACAGCAGGACGCCGGTTTCCGGATGTTCGGGGCCGTATAATAGACTGCCCGGAATTTCCAGAAGTTGATCTCGAAGGCGACAGGCCAGTGAGACTTCATGCGCATTGATTTGAGGGATGCCGATCTTTTTTAGCCAATTGATCGACTCGACAAGTCCGGCAATTAACGGGGTAGGCATGGTTCCACCCTCGAAACTTTCTGGCAGTGTCAGCCCCATATCGGGTGAGGGCGAATTGATTCCGTTCCCTCCTTCGATCAGCGTTCGTATTGGCTGTTTGTTTCCGAACAGGACAAATCCGAGTCCTTGCGGTCCGTAGAGGCCTTTGTGTGCAGGTGCGCATAAAGCGCTGATATTATATTGCTCGACATGGATATTTGCTATTCCGGCGCTTTGCGCCGCGTCTACAATAAAGGTAATGTTATACGCTTTGCAGAACCTTCCAATGGCTTCAATAGGAAAAAGCTTTCCACAAATATTGGAAGCATGCGTCATAATCAGCATGCCGGTATTTTTTTTGCGCAGTTGTTCAAGCTGCGCTATGATTTCATTTTCCGGTTGCATGACATTGAAAACTTCATAGGATATTTCTCCTCGCCTTTGCAGTTCAAAAACAGGTCGGAGAACGGAGTTGTGCTCCATGTTGCTGATCAGAATGTGTGAACCGCTTTTATACAGCGTTTTAATGGCGAGATTTAATGCATACGTGGTATTGAAGGTGAATATGACGTTTTCCGGTTTGCTTGATCCGAATAGATCTGCAAGCGCTTGTCGGCATTCGTAGATTTTTTCGGAGGCGCGCAGGGAGAGGACATGCCCGCTTCGTCCGGGGTTTCCGCAATATTCCCGGATACATCTGGTAATTTCCGTCGCCATACCTGGCGGTTTCGGAAATGTTGTAGCGGCATTATCTAAATAAATCATTCCGTATATTCTTCAAAGTCGATACCGGTTCCGGAAAGCAATCGAATCACATTGGCTTTCTGGTTACAAGGAAATTCAATTCCATAGACGCAGCCTCGATTGTTTTTTTTCGCACTGATTTTCATTGTGCTGCACGGAATGGAATTTTCAGCCAAAATGCGCTTTGCTTTGAGGGAATACGTTACGGAGCCGGTGGTAAAAATACATTTTGACATTTTTTTGCTCCTGAAATTAAAATTGCCCGCACTATAATTTTATGCCGTGCCGTGAATGTAGTATCCTGTATTCTAAGATTGTGTGGAAATTTTGGAGTAATTTCTTTTTGCTCAAATGAATCAATCAATTTTTCCACTTTCCTCCATGAACGCCTTGAAAAAGGGCGTTTTTATTTTTGTCCTCCGTGACTGTGTTGGTTTTCTCCATATGGAAAGTAAATTACGGGATTTGGGCTGATTCAACTGTAAAATTATATAAAATACGCTTTGTAAATTTTTCAAAACTACTTGCATTTGGTAAATGAATACGCTATAATAATAAGCGTGGTGGTGATAAGTGGATTAAAATACCATTAAAGTGTTTAAAAGAGGGGGATTTGCATGGAATCAAAGCAGACGTTCGTCGGCGAGTATCGGCATACCCTCGATTCAAAAAAACGATTGTTTATCCCTGCAAAATTCCGGGAACTTCTCGGAGAAAATTTTGCAATCTCCCGTATCAATGAAAAGTGTCTGCTTTTGTTTTCCGAAGAGGAGTGGATAAAGTACACGGATTCGCTGTTGAACGGCGTTCCGGCGGATACAAAGCGTATTGCCCGAAAAGTTTTTTCAAAAACCACATATGTGACGCCGGATGCACAGGGACGCGTTATTATTCCGGCTAAGCTTTGCGAGCTTGCTGAACTGAATAAGAATGCGGTTGTGATCGGAGCCGGCACACATGCGGAAATTTGGTCTGAAGAGAACTGGGATGCTATGGAGGATGAACTGAATGACGAAGCTTTATCCGAAGCATTCGGCAAGCTCGGGTTTTAAGAGGGCGGCGTAATGGAAAAAATTCAGTTTTCACATATTCCGGTTTTATTGTCCGAATGCATTGACGGACTGGCAATTCGTCCGAACGGTGTTTATGTGGATTGTACGCTGGGCGGCGGCGGTCATTCGCTTGAGATTGTCAAACGTTTGCATGACGGCAGGCTGGTGGCGATAGACCGTGACAGTGATGCGCTGGAAGCGGCAGGCAAGCGGCTTGCAGCTTATCGCGATCGGATCACATATGTACACAGCAATTTTTCGGATCTGGACTTCGTTTTACAAGAGCTACATATAGACAAAGTAGACGGTATTTTAATGGATCTTGGCGTATCCTCCTATCAGTTGGATCAGGCGGAACGCGGCTTTTCGTATATGCAGGAAGCCAAACTTGATATGCGCATGGATCGGGAAGCAAAACTGTGTGCGTATGATGTCGTGAATACGTACTCGGAAGAGGAATTGCGAAGAATTTTATATGAATACGGCGAAGAAAAATTTGCGAGAAATATTGCCGCAAACATTGTTCGACGGCGAGAAGTAAAACCGATTGAAACGACCTTGGAACTCGCCGAACTGATTAAAGCTTCTTTGCCGGGGGCGGCAAGAGAAGGCGGTCATCATCCTGCAAAACGCAGCTTCCAGGCTATACGAATTGAAGTCAATTCCGAATTGTCTTCTGCTTCGGCGGCGATAGATGCGGCGGTAGGACGTTTAAATATAGGCGGCAGGTTTGCTGTTATTACGTTTCATTCGTTGGAGGACAGGCTTGTCAAACAGAAATTTACCGCTTTGGCTACAGGTTGTACCTGTCCGCGTGAATTCCCGGTTTGCGTTTGCGGAAAAAAACCGAAAATTCGTATGGTTTGCAAAAAACCGATTGTACCGAGTGAAGATGAATTGGCGGCAAATCCGCGTGCACGGAGCGCAAAGCTTCGCATTGCGGAAAAGCTTTAAAAACGGAGGAAGTTTAAATGACGGCACATTATGAAAATAGGATTGCGGCAAATACGGTAACGGTCAAAGATGTGATTGCCGCAAAAGCGATTCGATGCGGTTATAATCCGTATTGCAGAAGTACGGATGCAAATGCGCGCCGTGTGACCGATGAAATGAAAAGACGCGTCGAAGGGATTCGCAGTGCAAATGAAAACATGCGTGTTAAGCGTGCTTCCGGTACAACCGCCAACCGTCCGATTATTCGCGAGGTGCGTCCGGTTCCTCAAACGTCGGTTGCGCATCGCGAAGTCGTTTCGATAGAAAATTTTGAACTTGTCAAAAGAAAAAGCTCGGTTTTCTCTTTCAGTATGCTGATTTCGGTTTTGATCTGCGCGTTTGTTCTGGCGGCCGTGGTTTACAGCGGATCGCTGATTAATGAGGAAGCCAGAGAATATGCCGAACTTTCTCAAACGCTGGAAGCGCTTCGTAAAGACAATCAGGCGCTGTCTTTGCAACTCGAAGAAAAAAATGATTTAGCAGTGATTGAAGAAATGGCAAAAAATGATCTGGGCATGGTTAAAGTGGCCGATGCGCAGCAGAAATATGTTTCTCTTTCAAACGGCGACACAATACAGGCGTATGGTGCGGAAGAACAGGATACTGCATTTGGAATCAGTTTGCTCAATACGTTTGGTGAGAAGATCAGTAAATTTTTAGAATATCTGGATTAAAGCCGAATATCTATTTATAGAGAAAGTTCGGCTTGATTCGGAAGGAGTTAATGAACATGGCGCAGAAAATGATGAACAGTGTAACAGCTAAGCGAAGCTTTATATTGCTCACATTCTTTGCGCTTTTTGCGCTTTTGTTGGTATGTGTCATTTTTAAAATGCAGGTTTTTGAATACGACATGTATCAAGAAGAAGTGATTAATCAGATTACGGTGGAGAACTCTGTTCCTGCAGAACGCGGTACGATTTATGACCGTAATATGAATGTGCTTGCCGCAAATCAAACAACATGGCGCGTGTTTATTTCACCGGTAGATATTCAGAGCGCGGTTTACACCTCGGTGATTGACCGCGCGCTTTATCGTGTTCGGTACGGGGAAAGTTTGACCGCGTCTAAGGACAGAAATCGTCAGGATGAAATCATTGCTTCGGGACTTTCCGAAATTCTCGGCGTGGATTATGAATTCGTTTTAAAAAAAGCGGCCATGGCCGGCAGACGTGATGAAACGATCAAAAAAAATGTGGATAAAGAAACCGCCGACAAGGTGCTTGATTTTATAGCCGAGCATGGCCTTGAACAGCAGGTGCATTTGGAAGCGACAAATAAACGGTACTATACATATGGAAATATGGCTGCGCAGACGCTTGGCTTTACAGGCGTAGACGGCCAGGGACTGTATGGCCTTGAGTATCAGTATGATGAAGAATTGACCGGCGTAGACGGAAAATATATCATAGCGCAGGATGCCCGCGGCAATGAAATGGCATATAATTATGAGAGCTATGTAGAGCCGATTAACGGGTACGACATGCTGACAACCTTAGATACGCGCATTCAGCATGAGTTGGATCTTCAGGTAGAGGCGGCTCTTATGGATTCAGCCGCGCAAAATCGCGCCTGCGGCATCGCCATGGATCCGAAAACCGGAAAAATTCTCGGTATTTCTGTAAAACCGGATTTTGATTTGAACGCGCCGTATGTTTTGGACGAATTGTCACAGGCCATGCTCGAAAGCAGCGGACTTTCGGAAGATAGCGACGAATATAAAGCGTTTCTTGCCGAGTTGCGGCAGATTATGTGGAGCAACAAGGCGATTACCGAAATTTATGAACCCGGATCTACTTTTAAGATCATTACGACGGCAATGGCGCTTGAAGAAAATGTGACGACGCCGACCGAACTTTTTACATGTACGGGCGCCTTACAGGTCGGCGGTTATACGATACACTGTCATAAAAGGGGCGGACATGGTACTGTAACCTTTGCGCGCGGGCTTCAACAGTCCTGTAATCCGGTACTGATGACCATTGCCGCGCGAGTTGGAAGCAGCAAGTTCTATGATTATTTTGAGGCCTTCGGTTATCTCGAAAAAACGGGAATTGATCTGCCGGGCGAGGGAAACACCGTCTTTCATAAAAAAGAATCGCTTGGGACGACAGAACTTGCCACGGCATCTTTCGGTCAGCGGTTTAAGGTCAGTCCAATTGCACAGTTTACTGCCATCAGCGCTGTGGCAAACGGAGGATATTTGGTTACGCCGCATTTGCTTGATAAATTTGTAGATGATGAGGGGAATGTCGTTTATTCTTACGGCACGGAAGTGAAACGTCAGGTAATCAGCACAGAAACGGCCAATACGATTTCCCAAATTTTGGAGGCGGGTGTATCCGGAGACGGCGGTGCGAAAAATGTATATGTAAAGGGGTATAAAATCGCAGCGAAAACCGGAACCTCTGAAAAATTTGACGAACCGGAAAAGAAATTGCGCATCAGTTCCTGCGTAGCATATGCGCCGGCAGACGATCCGCAAATTGCCGTGATTATCATGGTAGATGAACCGACCGGCGCAAGCGTTTACGGAAGCATCGTCGCCGCGCCGTATGTCGCGAAATTTTTGACCAACGTGCTTCCGTATCTCGGTATCGAGCCTGTATATTCAGAAGAAGATCTTGCCAAAATGCAGATCACGGTAGGGCGGTATATCGGAAACAGCATAGCTGACGCTAAGAAAAAGATCAAGGATCTCGGAGTTGCGGTTGAGATTATCGGAAATGGCGAGACCGTTACCGGACAAACGCCGAAAAACGGAAGTGTTATTTCTTTGGAGAGCGGTCGAATCATTTTGTACAGTGACACTGTCGATCCTGCCAGCAAAACGGCGGTGGTTCCGGATATTTTGGGGCTTACGGCGTCTGAAGCCAACGCAAAGATCATCAATGCCGGTTTGAATATTAAAATTGAGGGAGCGCAGAATTATGAAAAGGGAAGCGGCGCAATCGTTACCTCGCAGTCGTATGCGGGCGGTACGGAGGTTCCGTATGGAACGGTGGTAACCATCGAAGTTTTGCATATGGATACAACCGATTAAAGAAAAAGAATGCCATAAAACCGGAAGTTCAAGCACATTATTTTGGAGGGGTTTTATGGTACTTGAGGCTCTGCTTTCGGGCTGTGGATGTCAAATCGACGCGCAGTATGGCGGTTTGGATGTGGCGTGTATTTCGTATGATTCCCGTACGGTTGTGCCGGGGGCGCTGTTTATTGCCATACGGGGCGAGCATACGGACGGGCATGAGTATATCATGCAGGCACAGGCCAGCGGCGCTGTAGCGTGTGTTTGCGAACATAGAATTGACGGTATTGAAATTCCGCAAATTCTATCTGGAAATACACGGCGAACTTTGGCTTGTGCATATGCGAATTTCTATGGCAATCCGCAAAATAAAATGCGGATGATTGGTATTACTGGAACCAACGGAAAATCTTCTACTGCATATATGCTGAAGACGATTTTAAGTCACAGCGGTTATCGTACGGCTTTAATCGGAACGATTAAAAGCATGATCGGCGAATCGGACTATGCACCGGAACTCGACGGTGAAGCTAAAGAACATTTTGAAACAATGACAACACCCGACCCGGATATTCTTTATCGCGTACTTTCGGAAATGGCGGATGCTGGGGTAGAGGCTGTGGTCATGGAAGCTTCTTCTCATGCGCTGGCACTTGAGAAACTGGCGCCGATTCATTTTGAATTGGGGATTTTCACAAATTTGTCCGATGAACATTTGGATTTTCATAAAACCACGGAAAACTATTTGAAAGCCAAAGCCAAACTGTTTTCGCAGTGCAGAACGGGCATTGTGAATATAGATGATCCCGCAGCGGAAAAACTTTTAGAAATGGCGGTATGCCGAATCGTTCGATTCGGTATTGACAAACCGGGCGATTATATGGCGGTAAATATAGAAAGCCGCGGTGTATTCGGAAGTGAATATGTTTTGCGATCGCCGAATGCACGTTTTAAAATCAAGACCATGATTCCCGGATATTTTACGCTGTATAATACGCTTGCGGCTGCTACGGCGGCGAGAGAATTTGGTATAGATTTGCTCAATATTCAAAATGCAATTTTTTCGCTGAATGGAATTTGCGGTCGGCTGGAGCGTGTAAATCTCGGTTTTACCAACACTTCTTTTTCTGTTTTTATCGATTATGCGCACACACCTTTTGCCATGGAAAACCTTTTAAATTGCGTAAATGGATTTCGTTTACCCGGTCAGCGGATTGTAACGTTGTTTGGATGCGGCGGCGACCGTGATCGAGAGAAACGTCCGCATATGGGAAGGATTGCGGCGCAAAAAAGCGATTTTGTGATTATCACTTCGGATAATGCGCGCACGGAGAATCCGGCGTCTATTATCCGGGATATTTTATCCGGAATTTTGGACGCAACAAATTGTATGGTGATAGAAAACCGGCGACAAGCCATTGAATATGCGATAGAAAATGCGCTTGAAGGGGATATAATTTTGCTCGTCGGAAAAGGCCATGAACGATATGAGATTGATTCTGATGGGATTCATGCTTTTTCGGAAGCTGAAATTGCCGAGCAGGCTGCAGAACAAAGAGGATTGTAAAAATATAGGAGGCGCAAATGATTAAAACAACACTGAAACTCGGTTCGGTAACGGGCAGAGAGCTTGCTGCATATATGGATGCGAAACTCATGACGCTTTCAGAAGAAGCGCCGCTGTGCGAATTGAATATGGTTACGGATACGGTTACCGAGATCAGCGCAGGAAGTCTTTTTTTGGTCAGTGAGGACAATTCTCTGGCTGAAATGATGGCCGCTTCCAAAAAAGGCGCCCGATGTGTGCTGTGTACAAAAGCGCCAGCCTCTCTTGAAAAAATTCCCGATGTGGCTGTGTTGGTTTGCAAGGACGTCTGGGAGGCCATGGGACGCTTCGCGAGAGAATACTTAAAACGTGGCCATCAGAAGACGATTGCGCTGACCGGATCCGCCGGAAAAACGCGAACAGGAGAGTTTATTTATTCTGTTTTGGTAGAGCAATATAGAGTTTATAAAACGCCGGATAAGAAATCTACGCCGGTGGAAGACACGCTCACAATGCTTGAAATGCCGCCAGATACCGATTTCTTTTTGGCAGAATTGAAAATACATGAAAAAAAGGATATTAAACGGCTGTCGCGTTTGGTTGACTGTGATATGGGAATTATCACGGCGCTGAAAAGCAATGTGGATGAAAATGCAAATTTTGATGTACTCGGCGGTTTGAAAGAGGACGGAGAAATTGCGCTCAGCGCCGAGGATGAATCGCTTTCTTTGATTTGCGCCGCCAATCATAAAACCAGTTTTGTATCCGTGCGCAGTCAGGATGCCGAACTGTGCGCTGTCAATATCCGGGAACACAAGGATCGAATCACATTTGACATTCAAGGAAAAAAGGTGTATATTAAACAGGCTGAGATTCATACACCTGGCATGGAAAATGTGTACAGCGCGCTGTTTGCCGCATTTGTAGGACTTCGGTACGGTATACCGGAGGAGAGAATCAAAACCGGTCTGAAAAATTTTCATGCTTCAAAGCCCGGCGTCGGAATCTATACAGTCGGAGATGTTACATTTATTGAGGACGGCGCTTCTGCTACGGCTGACAGCGTCAAATGTGCGGTCGATACGCTTTGTGACATCGCAAAAGTGCATAAGGGCGCTCGAAAGATTGCATTGATGGGGGATATTCGCGATTTCGGTCAGGATACGCGCGTACTGCATGAAAAGATGGGGGCGTATATCGCTGAGCAGCAGATTGATAAACTTTTCACGTTCGGCGTCGCGGCTGAACAGATGGCGACCGGTGCGCGACGTGCCGGGATGAAAGCTGAAAATATTTCGGGTAATTTGGATATATTTTCTCCTCAGAAAAGTGCGGAAGCAGCCGCTGAAGCGATTCATCCGGGCGACGTGGTATTGATCAAGATCAGCAGACCGAATGCAGTGTCTGTAATTGTGAATTATCTGAAAGCCAGGTTTGAAAAGTAATTTGGGATAACAATCGATATTTTGGAGACAGATTTTATGGCAGTATTGTTTGCAGCGGCAGCTATTCTGGTTTTTCTTTCCACGGTATTTATACTCAAATGGCTGATCCCTAAATTAAAGAGCATGAAGATGGGACAGAAAATTTTAGAGATCGGACCCAGATGGCATAAATCTAAGGAGGGAACGCCGACAATGGGCGGCATAGCGTTTGCTGTTCCGCTGACAATTGTGTGCGCGCTGTCGCTCTTATTTTTAAAAAAATTGAATATGAGCGACGGATTGCCGTTGGCACTGACATTGCTGCTTGCGGTCGGAAACGGTATTATCGGCTGTGTAGATGATTTGACAAAGTTTCATAAGAAGCAAAATGAAGGGCTGACTGCGGCGCAGAAATTTGCTCTTCAGCTTGCGATGGCCGGCGCCTTTATCGCGCTGATGAAACTGTATGGAATGATTGATACGGTTCTTGTGATTCCGTTTACGGGGATTCATTTGGAGCTTGGGTGGTTTTATTATGTATTTGCGCTCGTGTTTATTACAGGCATGATTAACAGCGTGAATTTGACAGACGGTATTGACGGGCTGGCGGCTTCTGTGACCTGTGTCGTCGCGGCTTTTTTTGCTGTTTTGGCTTTTGCGTGCGCTAATGCCGGACTCGCAGTACTTGCGGGTGCGATGATCGGTGCAACGCTTGGATTTCTTGTTTATAATTTTTATCCTGCGAGAGTATTCATGGGCGATACCGGCTCTTTGTTTCTCGGCAGTCTTGTGGCCGGCGCGGCGTTTATGATTGACAGTCCTCTGACGGTGGCCATTGCGGGCGTTATATATATTTGTGAAGCATTTTCTGATATTATACAGGTTTTGGTTTATAAATTGACGCACAAACGTGTGTTTCGTATGGCTCCGATCCACCATCATTTTGAAAAGGGCGGATGGAGCGAAAAGAAAATCGTATTTGTTTTCTCGGCAGTCACGTTTGCAGCATCGGTGATTGCCTGTCTCGGATATTGAGCTTTTGTTAGGAGGCGGCAAAGTGGAAGAGAGCAGACGGGTTCGGCAAGCCCCTTCTTTGCCGGAAGAACACGGCACATCTAAAAAAAGACTGTCCGATACAGCTATAATGCCGGATAAATATCGCGTTGTTAAAAGTGGAGTAGACAGCTTTTTGCTGTTCGTAATCCTGATTTTATTGGCTTTTGGTCTGATTATGGTGTTCAGCGCGAGTTATGCCGATGCAAAAAGCCGTTATGGAGATAGTTATTATTTTATAAAACGGCAATGCGTTATGGTTGTCATCGGTCTTGTGTTTATGGTGATCGCTTCGCGTATTCCGCTCCGGATGTATAAGAATTTAGCTCTTGCAGCTTACGGTGTATCGGTTTTGCTTTTGATTGCCGTATTATTTGTCGGCGATGACGGCGGCGGCGCTCAGCGTTGGATTGTTTTGGGGCCTCTGCGGTTTCAGCCGTCCGAAATTGCCAAGTATGCATTGATACTTACGTTGGCGTGGTATTATTCTAAATATGAATATAAAGCTTTCGATGTAAAAAACGAGAAAAATTCCAATTTATACGGTACCCTGCTTCCGCTTGGAATCATAGGCGTCATTTGTATTTTGGTGCTTTTGGAAAAGCATCTTTCCGGTATTATTATTATCGGAAGCATCGGACTTATGGTCATGTTTGCTTCCGGCATTCGCTTGAAGTTGCTCGGAATTTTTGCGGCTGTTGCCGGCGTCGGTGTTACGGCGTTTGCTTTGTTTACGGATTATACAAAGCGGCGTATTGATATATGGCGGAATCCGGCGGCATATCCGCAAGATGGCGGTTGGCAGACGTTGCAGGGAATGCGCGCAATTGGTTCGGGCGGTTTTTTCGGATTGGGTCTTGGGAACAGTCGGCAGAAATACAGCTATGTTTCTCAGCCGCAGAATGATTTCATTTATACGATTATTTGTGAGGAACTCGGTTTTATCGGCGCGTTGGCGGTGCTTGTGTTGTTTGCACTGCTTGTATGGAGAGGTTATGTCATCGCTATGCGCGCGCCGGATCGATTTTCACAGCTTGTGGCCGTTGGAATCAGCAGTAAAATCGCACTTCAGGTTCTTTTAAACATCGGTGTGGTGACGAATACAATTCCCAATACGGGTATCTCATTGCCGTTTTTCAGCTATGGGGGAACGGCTTTGGTTGTACAGTTGATTGAAATGGGCACTTTACTGGCCATTTCACGTTATACCGTGGAGAAAAAATGAAAGCTGTTTTTGGCCTTTTTGCAGGAAGGTCAGGAAAGGTCTAATATGAAGGTTCTGATGACGGGAGGCGGTACAGGCGGGCATGTCAATCCCGCGCTTGCCATTGCCTCGGTGATTCGGCGCAATGATCCGACGGCGCAGATCGCTTTTGTCGGCACGCCACGAGGAATTGAAAATAAGCTGGTGGGTAAGGCCGGTTATCCGATGTATCACGTTGATGTGCGGGGATTTCGCAGAAGCCTTTCATTCAAAAATTTGAAAGCCGCATATCTCGCTTTGGTATCGCCGCAAAAGGCAAAGAAAATCATTCGGGATTTTCAGCCGGATATTGTTATCGGCACCGGGGGATACGTATCCTGGCCGATTCTTGTTGCCGCCTCGTCACTCGGTGTTCCCAGTGCGGTGCATGAATCTAATGCAGTTCCAGGCGTTACGGTGCGCCGTCTTGCCGGATATGTGGATCGTGTATATGTAAATTATGCGGAAAGCATATCGCTTTTGCCGCATTCCGAAAAGGCACTGCGTGTCGGATGTCCCTTGCGACAGGATTTTGAGGCTGTGGATCGAAGTGCGGCACGCCGAAAGCTTGGTATTTCGGAAAATAAGAAAGTGATTTTGTCTTTCGGCGGTTCGCTTGGAGCCGAACAGGTGAATTTTGCCATGTTGGATTTTATGGATGACTATGTGCGAAATCATCCCGAAGTGATACATATGCATGCAACCGGCGCTATTGAATATGAGATTGCAACCGGAATTTTAAAAGAGCGCGGGCTGGATCAATGCTCCAATATTATTTGGGATGAATATATAGAGGACATGCCGCTGAGAATGGCGGCGGCTGATCTTGTTATATGTCGTTCGGGGGCGAACACCGTATCGGAACTTGCGCTTTTGAAAAAGGCCGCGTTATTTATTCCATCGCCGAATGTCACGGACAATCAACAGTTTAAAAATGCTGATGCGATTGCTCAAAAGGGCGGCGCTTTGGTATTGGAGGAAAAAAATATTACGAGGCAGCGCGTTCAGGATTCGATTCTTTCTGTGTTGGACGACGAGCAAAAGCAAAGAAAGATGGGAGAGGCTATTTTCAGCTTTGCGGTTCCGGATGCCAATCGGAGAATTTATCAGGATATTCTTCAGTTAATTCGTCAAAAAAAGTCAGGAAAGATCAAATAATGGGGAGGCGGGACTGTGTCTGAGCCGCAAAAAGGAAAAAACATTCATGAGCAGCATGGTCCGGCTTTTTCTGTACAGGATGAAATCAGGCGCGACAGAAGCTTGCGCAAGACGAGCCGACGGCGCAATACTCGGCATATGGCGCATCGCCTATTTACCGTGGGACTGTGTATTTTGGTTTGCGCCGCATTACTTTGCGTTGTTATGTTTTTTACGATGCGTGTTGATACGATTACAGTCAGCGGGAATGTTCGGTATTCCGCCGAGGAAATCATGCGTGCTTCGGGAATTGAAACGGGTGATTTTTTGCCGCTTATTCATTCGGAGCGTATCTATCGGAATATTGTTACCGGATGTACGCATATCAGCCGTGTTGAACTGGTCAAAAACTATCCTTCTTCTATTGAGATTATTGTATCGGAGACGGGGGCGGTCTATGCGCTGCAAGTGCGGAACCGTTGGTTGACTCTTGATGAAAATTTGCGTGTGATTGAATATACAGAGGATATTTCGGGCTTAACTGTTTTGATATTGCCCGCTGTACAGCAGGCGGTGGAGGGATTGCCTTTGGTATTTACCGATTCGGATGCGGGAATGTTTGTAAATACGTGTCTGGATGTTATTACAGAGGAAATGAAAGATTTTCGTCGTACGCAGATTGATTTGTCGGATCAATATAATATGCGTGTTTGGATTAACGGAGACGCTGAAATTCTGCTCGGCGACGCCGTGGATCTTAAAATCAAATTGCAGCTTGCGGGAAAGGTCTATGAAGATGCAAGATCTGCCGGTTCGTCTTATACGGCAATTGATGCTTCCGATCCGACGAGAATCAGCGCGGCATATGATGCGGATTCCGAATATTAGTGTTTAAATCTTTATATTTCTATAATTTTTTGATGAAAATACTTGCAAAATATATCATAATAGTTTATGATATATTTATCGTTTATAATTTTCAGCAAAAATAAAGTCAAACAAAGTCAAACATAAATCTCTGGGAGGATACTTAAAATGGGGTTTGAACTCGATGAAGCTTTGGACAGCGGCGTCTCTATAAAAGTGGTGGGCGTCGGCGGCGGCGGAAACAATGCCGTCAACAGAATGGTAGCAACGGATATCCGGGGTGTGGAATTTATATGTGTCAATACGGACAAGCAGGTGCTTATCAACTCTGCTGCGACGCAGAAAGTTACGATTGGCGAAAAAATTACGCACGGTCATGGTGCGGGTGCAAATCCTGAAGTCGGCAAACGCGCGGCAGAAGAAAGCATTGATGATATAAAAAATGCGCTTGCTGGATCGGATATGGTGTTTATTACCGCTGGCATGGGCGGCGGAACCGGGACCGGTGCTGCGCCGATTGTTGCTCGTATTGCGCGCGAAATGAATATTCTGACGGTCGGCATTGTCACGAAACCCTTTGGTTTTGAGGGAAAAAGACGAATGGATCAGGCGGAGGTCGGCATCGAGTCGCTTCGCGAGTTTGTTGACTCTCTGATCGTTATTCCAAATGAGCGTTTAAAACAGGTAACGGATGAGCGGATCACGCTTTCCAACGCATTTAGCATTGCGGATGATGTTTTGCGCCGCGGCGTGCAGAGTATTTCCGAACTGATCAGCGTTCCGCAGTTTATTAATCTTGATTTCGCCGATGTAACGGCTGTTATGAAAGATGCGGGCAACGCGCATATGGGCGTCGGAAGCGCGAGCGGTAAGGACAAAGCGGTTTTGGCGGCAAAAGCGGCTATCTCCAGTCCGTTGCTTGAGACCTCTATTGAGGGCGCTACGGGCATTTTGATCTGTATCACCGCTTCACCGGATATCGGGCTTGAGGATGTGGATATCGCTTCTCAGATGGTTGCCAATGAGGCGCATCCGGATGCGAATATTATCTGGGGCGCGGCGCTTGACCCGAGCCTGGAAGATGAAATGCGCGTGACGATTGTTGCCACCGGGTTCCAGAAAGACAAGATGGAAAAAACGCACGGAAATCCCAAACCGGCGGCAGCGCCGGTGCCGAAAGTACAGGATGTGCCGGTGGCGGACGAACCTGTAAAAACAGAGGAAGACGACGATATCAGCGATTTGATTAAAATGCTGAACGGCAACAAATAACAAGAATAGTTTAAAAAGCGGATCTTACGATCCGCTTTTTCTTTTGACCGCCAAACGGCGTGAGCCCCAAGTGGCTGTTTTCACATGAAAATTTCAGGACAGGCAGGCATACTTTAAAGACAAGCTTCATACAAATTACTGTCGGTGAAAAAAGCGACTTGCGAGGAAATTATGGATATAACGCTTGTGTATAAAGTGATTGGGGTAGGCATTATCGTGATGTTTTCCGGTTTGGTGCTGGATCGTGCGGACAGAAAAGAACAGTCTATGCTGGTATCGGTAGCAGGGATTGTAGCGGTTCTTCTCATGCTGGTGGATAAGCTGTCGGAATTGTTTGAGAAAATACGCTATATATTCGGAATATAATGGAGATTTTAAAAGTCTGCGCCTTTGCTGTTTTGAGCTGCGCTGCGGTTTTATTGATTTCTCAGCGTGAAAAAGAATTGTCGGCATTGATATCCGCATTGATTTATATTGTGGTTATAGTATTTGCAATTACGCGCGCCGGCGAGCTTTATGGATATATTCGGGACAACATACGGCTGGAGGGAGAAATACGGTATTTTGATGTCATTTTGAAATCGGCAGGCGTGGCGGTTGTAGCCTCTGTTGCTTCAACTGTATGTGAGGGAACAGGGCAGAAAGGGCTGGTACATGGAATTGAGATGTTGGCTGTACTGGAAATTATATATCTTTGTATGCCCGTTTTTACGGATTTAATGACGATGGTATTGAAAATTTTTGGAGACTGAATATGGAAGATACATATGAAAAATTTATACTGGATGCGCAAAACAGCGTAGTAAGCGATTATGCAAAAGATATTTTAAAAAATTACCGGGAATACGATGGGGATACCGGCGGACTGATTCGAAGCGTCGCCGACATTTTTCGCGGTAGTTTTTTAAATATGGATCTTGCCGTGGAGTGGATTCGTCCTGTGCTTTGTCTTCTGCTTTTATTTTGGCTTTTTCATATGGTACAAAATCTTTTAAAAAGTCGTATCGCAGTCAGTGCGGTTCAATATTTTTTGAATATGGCGATGGCTGTTACGGTTGCTGTACCGGTATATGATCTACTGTCACGGGCGTGTTCTTATATGAACGATATAACATTGTTTTTCGGCGTATTGACTCCTGTTATGGGAGTTATGACGGCTTCCGGCGGAAATGTAGCCGCAGCCGGCGCCAACAGCGTGTTTCTCACAATTTTTCTCGCCGTCGCGCAGTTTTTGATTGACCGTCTCGTTCCTGCTATGTGCGCGGTGTTTATTGGGCTTGCCATGATCAGCGTTGTGTCGGGCGATACGGGGACATTGCAGTTTTCCAAGTGGTTCCGAAATACGTTGTTTGGTGCATTATCTGTGTGTGTCACGCTTTTGTTTATCGTAATCGGCTGTCAAAATTTAACGGTGACAAGTATGGATACATTCACGGCCAAAACGCTGAGACTTTTGGTCAGCAATGCGGTACCGGTTGTCGGAGGAACAATTGGAGACGCTATACGGTTTGCGGGCGGCGGTCTCGTTACGGTGAAAAATGCGACCGGAATGGCTTCAGTTGTTTTCCTTTTGGCAATATTTTTGCCCGTACTTTTTATGTTGTGGGTGACGGGCTTGATTCTTTCTGCTTTGATTTTTGTTTGTGATTATTTTTCCATGACGTTGCCGCGGGCTTTTCTCGGAAACTTAAAATGCGCATTTGACTTTTCCATTGCGGGATTTTCGGCAATTTTTATTATGGCAATTGTAAATATCGGAATTTTTCTTGGCGGTGTGCCCGCGCTGGTTCTGTCATGAATCATATTCTTTTGCTTTGTATCATAATTTCTATTCTGGGGGCGGTGTATCGCTTCATTATTGTCTCAATGGCGAGCGATGCACTTTTAAAAGTGTTTGGCATGGCTATGAATTTGGTGATCGCCGTTTCGGTTATCAGTATGCTCAGCGGACAGGGAGAAACTTTTCCCAATGTGACGTTTGAAAGTACGACGGATTCTTTTCAGTCACTTTCCGATTCTATGATGGAAAGGATTTATTCTGAAGCGGAAACAAAGCTGGAACAAGACATTCTGAGCGATTTGAAAATGGAATTCGGTTTGGAGACATCGGGATGCAGGGTTACGCTTGATCGGGAAACACTGGAACTGGTTGCAATTGAAATCGATTTGCCGTCCGAGGATATGTTGGTTAGCACATATGCAGTCAAGCAGTTTTTAGGAGAGAAATACGGCGTGAAAGCAGAGGTGCGTTTCTTTTGAATTCTTTTTTTTGCAGACTTGGACAAAAACCATGGTTTGTTCCGTTGCTCTTGATTATCATGGTGCTGATCGCCCTTTCTTCATTGCTGGGGGGAGAACCGCGCGGCTCGCAGGAACCGGATGCGGATACGGTGGCGTCTCAGTTGGAAAGCCTTTGCAATTCCGTGAGGGGAGTAAAAAATGCAAAGGTGATGATTACATATGAATCTGTTTCGGCTTCTGCATTCAACGGCTTCGGCGGTTCCGAAACTTCAGGGGAAAATCGTATTCTCGGAGTGGCTGTGCTTTGCGAAGGCGGGGATGATCCGGCTGTTCAACTCAAATTATACCAGTTGATTCAGACTCTGTTTCAACTTCCCACAACAAAAATTACGGTTTCAGGCAGCGGATAGCATAATGGAAACCGAAAAGAAATATATATTAGTATCAAATAAAAAATATAGCGGAGGTAGCTATGAAGACAAAATTGGATTTTAAGAGAGTCGGCACTTTTTTTAAAAATGCTTATCACAAAATAGGAAAGAAAAATCTGATTGTGATCGCGGCAATTTTGGTCATCGGCGGCGCTGTTTATGTGAATTATATCTTATTCAGCGATCCTGTCGGCACAATTGGCTATGGCACGAACAATATGTCAGATGTATACGGCGATTCCGATTCGGATAGTCAAAATCCGAAAGAAGCCATAAACATGGATGAATATTTTTCTTCTACTGTGCTGAGCCGTCAAAAGGCAAGAGATGAAGCGCTTGAAGTTTTGCAGACAGTTGTAGACAGCGCGGAAGCGCTTCAGGAGACCAAAGCGCAGGCTTTTTCGGATATGTCTCAGATCGCAAAGGATATTGAATGTGAGGCGAACATTGAGACTTTGGTGGAAGCCAAGGGATTTGCCGATTGTGTGGCGGTGGTGAACGGAAGCACTGTTAGTATTGTGGTAAAATCGGAGGGATTGCTTCCGAATGACATTGCTCAGATTAATGAGATCGTGTATGAGCAGGCAGGCGTAGAACCGGTTAATGTGAAAATTGTTGAACGTTCATAAAAAAGAGCGACGGCACGGCCGTCGCTCTTTTTTATGAAATCCAGGTTATTTGGAGCAGCAGCTGCTCTTTGCTTCAAAGGAATGACAGTCGGTGCACTGTGTCATGGTCGGATTTTCTTCATGCGTGGTGACTTTGATGCGTTCGAGAGAACAGAAGTTTTGATCGCTGCAGTGATGCTTGCACTGATTTACCGTACATTCAATACTCATATTTGCTTTGCAATTGTCCATGTTCAGAAACCTGCCTTATTACAAAATAATAGCGAGGCGAAAGCCTCGCTATTATTTTGTGCATTCAATCAAATTTTATGTATTTCAATCCATGATACTGTCTGCCCAGTTTTCAATTATTCTGGTCACAATCGCGTTTAGCGTTTCCGCTTCGGAGGTGTAAACCGGCGTCAGCGCCGGTTTTGTATTTTTCCAAATTGTTGTAGGAAAGAGTGCGTTTTCAATGGTTTTGAAGATTTTCGGAGTCAATGTAAATTTTTGTGAGCAGAAATACAAAAGATCGGGATCATAGGCAACAATGACGATCTTTAACAGATCGATCAGCGGATCGGTAATATCGCGCAGGCTTTGCGCATTCTTAAAAAAATTTGCGTAAGTGAGATAAGGCGCATACGGCAAATCACCGAATTTGCCTGCAAGATCATTTGCGCCCTGCAGATAGATTCCGTTTTCACATACTGTGCATTCGATGCTTTCATTGATCGTCAAACAGGCGATACAGCGGTTTTTGTACTGTTCGGTGCTTTCGATGACACTGACAGCGCAAAGACGATTGGTATTTGCGATAATGATATTCTTTTGCTTGAACATTTTAGAGATATTTCGCATGAGTTTAATGTCGGCGAGTTCCGGCTGCATGGTGGAAAGTATTCGATCCCGTTCTGCATCATATATGCCGCTGATGGATACGCCAACCCCGAGTGCGCGGTGCTTTTCATATTTTTTCTTCAGCATATCCAGTGTCAGGGACAGAAAACGAACAAATTCGCCGGCGGTATATTGCGGTTCGACCGTACAGGAATATTCTACTTTATCTAAAATTTCTCCTCGTAACGTAGTGACAAAAAATTTAAAATTTTTTGTGGATAAATCAAAGATTGGTATGAGCCAGTCCTGACGCAGCTTGAAAACTTCTGCGTGCCGTCCGACGCTTTGACTGGTGATTTTATTGCGTGAGAGCAGTCCTTCGCTGGAAAGTACAGAGACAATCTTACCGACCGTCATGAGGCTAAGTCCTGTTTCTTTGGAGATTTCCAGCTTTGTACAGTATTGCTTTTGCGCGATTGCATTCAGAACCGCTTTTGCATTTTCTTGCTTTATGGATTTTAGTGTGATTTTGGCCATAACTGTTTTCCTCATAATTTCTAAAATCTCTATAAAAATTATAAAGTCTACGGTATGGTTTGTCAAGAATTCTATATTTTCCCACGCGTACTTTCTGCATACGGAAAATCGCATGTGTCAATACTTTCAACGAAAGAAATTTCTTAGGAGAAAAATATGCATTTCAGTAAGGTGGAAATATGCGGGGTAAATACCGCAAAACTAAAGAATTTATCCGATGAGGAAAAAAAAGAACTGCTGAAGCGCACAAAATGCGGCGACGGAGCGGCGCGCCGCGAACTAATAGACGGAAATTTGAGGTTGGTTCTCAGCATCATACAGAGGTTTACCAATCGCCGCGAAAATATGGACGATTTATTTCAAGTGGGGTGTATCGGCCTAATCAAGGCGATCGACAATTTTAATATAGAACTGGATGTAAAATTTTCAACTTATGCCGTGCCTATGATTATCGGAGAGGTACGTCGGTATCTTCGTGACAACAATTCAATACGCGTTAGCCGATCTATGCGAGATTTGGCTTATAAGTCGCTTCAGGCGCGCGAGGCGCTCTCTAAAACACTTCTGCGCGAACCCACTGTAGAGGATATTGCAAAAGAGGTAGGGGAGGCGGAGGATGCGGTATCTCGCGCTATGGAAGCGATCATTGAACCGGTTTCCTTATATGATTCGGTGTTCAGTGACGGCGGAGATTCGATATTTGTGATTGATCAGGTCAGTGACCACAGCGTTGATGATGATTTGTGGCTTGAAGATATTGCGCTGCGGGAAGCTATGAAGCATCTTGGAAAACGTGAAAAAACCATTATTGATATGCGCTTTTTTAACGGGAAAACACAAATGGAGATTGCGGATGAAATCGGCATTTCGCAGGCTCAGGTGTCGAGGCTGGAAAAAAGTGCTTTAGAGCGCATACGAAAACAAATCGATTAAATGGTCTGGCGGTAGATATTGATGCCGTGCCGGAAGAGTATCTAACCGCGCCGCTGTTATTTTGACTCTGCCTGTAAATAAAAAATAGGTTCATATGAACCTATTTTTTATTTACAGATAATGTTGCATTTCGTCAAGCATATTACCGATATAAATTCCGTATCCTGTGGTCGGGTCATTGATCATAACGTGTGTAACCGCGCCGATCAGTTTGCCCTTTTGCAGAATGGGGCTGCCGCTCATCCCCTGTACAATGCCGCCTGTCTTTTCTAATAATACAGGATCGGTCACTTTTACAACATAATTTTTTGTTTTAGCGCTGGTGTCGTGATTGATTTCGGCAATCTCGATTTCATATTCTGTTCTCCGGTTGTCGTCGAGCGTACAGAGAATGGTTGCCTTTCCGACTTCGACTTCCCATTGTTCCGCTACGGGTATCGGTTTGCCGGTGAGCGAGGGTCTGTCGGTATAGATACCGTATACGCCGACATCGGTATTGGAAAGTAATTTCCCGCATTTTTCGTTTTCAAAGCTTCCGCGCAGTTCTCCGGGTTCACCGATTTTGCCCTTGTTGATTCCGTTTATATGCACATTGCTGACATAGCCGCCGCGAATAGGAATAACTTTGCCGCTTTCGCTGTCGCAAATCCCGTGTCCGAGACCGGCAAACGCAAAATTGTCTGAATTGATATACGTTACGGTTCCGATACCGGCTGAAGAATCCCGGAGCAATACGCCGAGACGAAAATCACCGTTTTCATCGGATTTTTGGGGTAAAAGTTGGATTGAAATTTCTTTTCGATTGCGAAGCAGTGTGACGGATAAGGGTTGGTTTGGAGATTCGTTTATTGCTTCCAAAATTTCGGAAATGCTTCCGACTGCTTTGCCGTTGACAGATTTTATAATATCTTCCGGCTGAATTCCGGCATCTTCTGCGGGGGAAACAGCGATACCGCCCGAAAGAAAGGAATTGGTTTTTATGACGGTTACTTCGCTTGTCCGAAATCGGATGCCAAACGGAATTCCGCCGGCATAAACCTTTACATCCTTGTATTTTTCAACTCTTTCCGTGGCAGCGGCAGAGCAAATAATGGAATCGGCGTCGTGGTCTGTTGCTTCCAATGCATAGGCGCCTGAGAACAGCAGCGTCAGCGACACGATCCAGCAGAGAATATTTGATTTTCTGATTTTTGTATTCATAAATTCACCGATATTGCGCCTGCAATATTTCCTTTTGAAATTTTCGCGCAAGATTAATTTGCGCCGGTGCTAACAATTTATGAATAACAAAATTATATGCTAAAGGCAAAAATTTTTCAGCGAACCGCCGCTTCTAAATCAAGATCGGAAACTGCTTTGCGAAGTGCCTGAGCCGAGGTATGCAACGCCTGAGACTCTTGCGCTGAAAGCGGAATGTCGAGTACATTTTTCACGCCCTGTCTGCCAATAATAGCAGGGACTCCCAGACAGATATCGTGCAGACCGTAGTGCCCCTCGACCAGTGTAGATACCGGAAGTATACTGTTCTCGTCACGGATTATGCTGCTTATAATGCGCAGAACAGCCTGTGCGATGGCATAATAGGTTGCGCCTTTATTCTCAATAATTTTATAAGCGCTGTTTTTTACTTCTTCAAACATGTCGTTCAGACGCGATTTGTAGTTTGAATGCGCGTTGATACGGCAAAAATCATCCAAATCGATTCCCGATATATTGGCGCTGCTCCATACGGGCAACTCGCTGTCTCCGTGTTCGCCGATAATAAAGGTATGCACATTTCGACTGTCCACGTTCAGCATACGTCCGACCAAAAATTTCAGTCTTGCGGTATCCAGTACTGTTCCCGAACCGATGACTTTAGAGGCAGGAAAACCGGAGAGCTTTAAGGTGATATACGTTAAAAGGTCTACCGGGTTTGAAACCAGCAGCAAAATGGCTTCGGTATTTATATTTTTGATTCCGTTTAAAATGGAGTGTAAAATTCTTGCATTTTTATGCAGAAGGTCGAGTCTGGTTTCTCCCGGCGCCTGGCCGGCTCCGGCGGCTATAATGATAACGCCGCACTCGTCGAGATCGTTGTAATCGCCCGAGTAGATTTTCATCGGAGACAGAAAGGGAAGTGCGTGATTCAGGTCCATCGCTTCTCCCTCTGCTTTTTTTCGATTGGAATCAATCAATATCATTTCGGACAGAAGTCCGCTGTTCATCAAAGAAAATGCGCATGTTGCCCCTACGTTGCCGCATCCGATGATGCCGCATTTTTGCATATTTAACATAAAAACTCCTTCGCTTTGATATATTAGGAGTATTTGCACAGACGCATGAAATTATCAAATGCAGCTTTTGGAACGGCAAACTGCATTTGCCGTTGCTTTTTTGACGCCAAAAATGAAATTTCCAACTGCAATATCCTGATTTTACCGCAGCAATCGAAAATTTTTTAAAATTTCTCAGGGCATATTGATTTTTTAAATAAACTGTGATATAATCATAAAGCATTGCCGGAATGATGGAATTGGCAGACGTGCTGGACTCAAAATCCAGTGGTAGCGATACCGTGCGGGTTCGACCCCCGCTTCCGGCACCATAAAAACCTCGCTGTATAGCGAGGTTTTTTAATAAAATTCTGAAATCAAAATGGATTTTGCCGTATAAGCCGTATAATGTGATGTAAAATATGAAAATTATATGCAATATAAGTGGTGAACGGAATTATCATATTGTAAACGTTTGCGGTTCTGTTTTGCAAACTGACGAAGCATGACTATCGTTTTTTTGATCTTTTCAACAGACAAAATGACTGAGAAAAATCAACCAAATGAAAAAATCAAAAATACGATAAAGTATTCATATCATATATTGAAAATTATATTGAAAAAAAAAAATATCTGTTGTATAATGTTTTAAACAATTGCAATGGCTTTGAGGTGCTTTATGCGCGTAATACCACTGGAGGCGGCGGGATATGCCGCAAATTCCTATCTGATTGCGGATGATGGCAGTAAAACTTTCGCCGTAATAGACCCGAGTACGGATCCGACTGCGGCGCGGGATTTGTTTGCAGACGGGTATAAACTGAAATATGTTTTGTTGACGCATGGCCATTTTGACCACATTTTGTTTTTAGATGAATGGCGCTGTGTGTCGCCTGATGTTAAGGTCTGCTTGCATGCGGGAGAT
This sequence comes from uncultured Eubacteriales bacterium, assembly GCA_958414825.1. Taxonomy (GTDB): domain Bacteria; phylum Bacillota; class Clostridia; order Oscillospirales; family CAG-272; genus UMGS902. Next base: position 31,599 of record CATYXQ010000018.1, read on the forward strand.
GCTGACTTTTTGGAGGATCCCTCAAAAAGCTTGTATTTGCAGTTTTTTGCGCAGGATGTGCGTCATGCTCCGGCGGATATTTTATTGCATGACGGGGATAAGCTGTATCTCGGCAAGAATGAAATTTGTGTTATGAGTACGCCGGGACATACCCGGGGCAGCGTATGCTATATGTTCGATCATATCATGATTAGCGGCGATACACTTTTTGCGGGCGGAGTCGGACGGACGGATTTATATGGCTCAAGTGCTGCGGATATGGCTGAAAGCATTGAAAAACTCAGCGCGATTCAAGAGGACTACACTGTTTACCCAGGACATTATGAGCCCACGACTTTATTTTACGAAAAACAGTATGGCGGATATTTACACAACTGACGGAGAGAATAGTATCATGGATTGGCATCTTTTAGCGCAACGATTGTTTCCGGATATTCATATGACCCCGGCT
>CATYXQ010000019.1 GCA_958414825.1 uncultured Eubacteriales bacterium
CTTTACACGGAGCAGACGGTTGCCAAATTGCTTCAATGCGGTTTTGAAGTTTGGATGGATCGGGCTTATTCAAATACGGCTTTTTCGACGGGCGCGCGTTTTGCTGTGGGGGAAGCGTTGTATTCCAATGTGGATTGGATTGTGGTTCTCGGCGGAGACGGTTCCATGCTGCGCGCCGCGAAAAGCGCTGTACGGTATGATCTTCCGTTGCTCGGAATTAACCTCGGACGTCTCGGATATACGGCGGAACTTGAAAAAGATGAGTTGGAACTGCTTGAAAAAATCGGCAAAGGCGAGTATATTATAGAGAGACGGATGACGCTTTTTGTGGAGCGGGTGGAGGCATCCGGCAGACAGACGCTTTGCGAAAGCGCGCTGAACGACGTGGTGGTGGCTCGGGGCGGCTATTCCAAGATCGTGGATCTCAAGCTTTGCGCGGATGGAAAAGCAGTTCGCACCATTCGCTCGGACGGAATTATTTTTGCAACGCCTACGGGATCGACCGCCTATTCGATGACGGCAGGGGGGAGCGTTCTCGATCCGACGCTGGAATGCATCTGCGCTACGCCGATCTGTCCGCTGTCCGGATATGCGCGGCCGATTGTGTTTTCGGGCAACAGTGTATTGGAGCTTGAAAATGTGGGCGACCGCGGCGTTTTTGTCGGTGTGACAGTAGACGGTGCAGAAGCGTTTCCGCTTGCGCAGGGAGAGAAAATCGAGATCCGGCGTTCGGATTTATATGTGCGGATGCTGGCGTTGAAAAATGACGGTTTTTTCGGCGTACTGAACAATAAGCTTTCCAAGTATGAATTGAAAAACTGAAATCGGGGTGAGAATGTGAAAAGTCAGCGGCAGAAAAAAATTTTGGAACTGATCGCGGAATATGAGATCGAAACGCAGGAGGAACTGATTTTTTATCTCAGCAAATTTGGATTTGAGGCGACGCAGGCAACGATTTCACGCGATATACGCGAACTTAAGCTGACCAAGGTCACCAGCAGCGTGGGAAATTATAAATATGCGGTGCAGGGGGATCCGGTTATGCCGAGCAATACCCCAAAGTTTAACGGCGCCCTGATCGATTCGATTACAAAAGTATCGGCGGCAAACAATATTATCGTGTTGAAAACTTTTCCGGGGTTGGCGAATGCGATCGGCACCGGCATTGACGCCATTCATTCTCCTGATATTCTCGGCTGTGTGGCCGGAGACGATACGGTAATCGTGGTGCTGTCCTCGCAGGAGGCGGCAAAGGACGTAAGCGATAAAATTAAGCATATGATGCGTTCGGTTTAATAAAAAATTCAGGAGGTGCGTATATGCTGGCTTCACTGCATATTGAAAATATTGCGGTTATCAAATGCGTGGATATTGATTTTTCCGCCGGCTTTACGGCTTTGACTGGAGAAACCGGCGCGGGCAAATCGATTTTGATCGACAGCATTAATTTTCTTCTCGGGGCGCGCAGCAGCAGGGATATTCTCCGGAGCGGCGAGGAGCGGGCGCTGGTCAGCGCGGTCTTTTACGATTTTTCATCGGAGGACACGGCTGAACTTTTAAAACTTGAAATTGAACCGGATGAGGACGGGAATCTGCTGATCAGCCGCACAATGAACGCTGAGGGACGCACCCAGAGCCGAATTAACGGCCGCCCGGTGAATTCCTATACGCTTCGGGAGATAGCGCCGAGGCTTTTGAATATTCATGGGCAGAATGACAGCCTGCAACTGCTGAATACCGAGAACCACGTGTTGCTTTTGGATGCGTATGCACAGAATGAATGTTTGAAATCCGCATTTTTGGAGTGCTTTGCGCGTTTTCAGACTTCGGCGCGCGAATTGGATGCGCTGATTGCGGATGATACCGAAAAGGCCAAGCGAATGGCCGATCTTATAAAAGATATTCAATTGCTGGAGTCGGCAAAAATTGTTCCGGGTGAAAAGACGAAGCTGCTGACGCAAAGAACCCTCCTGCAAAATGCGGAAAAAATATCCAGGCAGACCTCGTTTGTTTATCGCGCGCTGAAGGGCGCTGAAAAGGCTAACGCCGCGTATATTTTGGAACGATGCGCTTCAGCGCTTTCTCAGATTGCCGACGCGGTTCCGGATGCAGAGCCGCTTGCCGCGCGGCTGCGGGATATGAAATATGAGGCGGAGGACATTGCCGAGACGGTTTTTGATTTTACCGGCGGACTTGACGAGGATCCCGGCGCGCGTCTTGACCGGATCGAAACCAGGCTGGATCGCATTGAAAAACTGGAAAGGCGTTTTGGCGTGGAGGAAGCGGGGCTTGCCGCGCTGCTGATACAGAAACAAAAAGAATACGCCGATTACTCATCTATAGAGGAAACGCTCGCCGATGCAAAAGCGCAATGTGCGCTGGATGAAAAGGCGGCTGCTACTGCGGCCGAGGCGCTGACAGATTCGCGGCGGGAGGCGGCGGGCAAGTTGATTCCTCTGATTCGGCGGGAACTTGAATTTTTGGATATGGAAAAGGTCACGTTTGAAATTGCGATTGACCATGGCAAAGCCATGACGGCCACAGGAGCGGATACGGTAGAGTTTTTGATTTCGGTCAATCCCGGAGAGCCGCCGAAATCCATTTCAAAGATTGCGTCCGGAGGCGAGCTTGCCCGGATTATGTTGGCTATAAAGAGCGTCTTTGCCAATGCGTTTTCCTTAAAGACGGCGATTTATGACGAGGTGGACACGGGCGTGTCCGGAAAAACGGCCCGAAAGATCGGGATACGGTTAAAACAGAGCGCACACTCGACGCAGACAATTTGTGTGACGCATTCGGCGCAGATCGCGTCTTTGGCGGATCATCATATGCTGATTCGGAAAAATTCAGAGGCCGGTCGTGCCGAAACGACGGTTGAACCGCTTAACTATGACGCGCGCGTACAGGAGATTGCGCGGATTCTCGGCGGTGTTACGGTCAGCGAAAATATGTTGATTTCGGCGCGGGAACTGATTGACGAAGGAAAAAATTATTAAAATTGATCATATAATTATAAGGTTACAGGAGTAAAAAATGACAGTATTTGAAGAATTAAAAGCCAGAGGCCTTTTGGCGCAGTTGACAGACGAGGCGGAGATCCGCGATTTAATCAACGCAGGCAAAGCAAAGTTCTATATCGGGTTTGACTGCACGGCGGACAGCTTGACGGCGGGACACTTTATGGCGCTGACACTGATGAAACGCCTGCAGATGGCGGGCAATAAGCCGGTCGCGCTGATCGGCGGCGGTACGACGATGATCGGAGACCCGTCGGGCAGAACCGATATGCGTAAAATGCTGACCAGAGAAGACATTGAGCACAATGCGGAATGCTTCAAAAAGCAGATGAGCCGTTTTATCGATTTTTCCGAGGACAAGGCGATTATGGTCAACAATGCCGACTGGCTGTTGAATTTGAATTACATTGAGCTTTTGCGTGAAGTCGGCGCCTGTTTTTCGGTCAATAACATGCTGCGCGCGGAGTGCTACAAGCAGAGAATGGAAAAGGGGCTCAGCTTTTTAGAATTCAATTATATGATTATGCAGAGCTATGACTTTTATGTTCTGTACCAGAAATATGGCTGCAACATGCAGTTTGGCGGTGACGATCAGTGGAGTAACATGCTTGGCGGTACGGAACTCATTCGCCGGAAACTGGGCAAGAACGCCTATGCCATGACAATCACGCTGCTGACCGATTCTCAGGGAAATAAAATGGGCAAAACCGCCGGCAATGCGGTTTGGTTGGATCCGAACAAAACGTCTCCCTATGACTTTTTCCAGTATTGGCGCAATGTGGACGATTCCGATGTCATCAAGTGCATGAAGATGCTGACCTTTATGCCGCTTGAAGAGATTGCGGAGTATGAAAAACTGTCGGGCAGTGATTTGAATCGCGCAAAGGAAAAGCTGGCGCATTCGCTGACCGAATTGGTTCACGGCAAAGAAGAGGCGGATCGGGCGCTATCGGCGGCGCGCGCCGTATTTGTCGGCGGTGGGCTTTCGGAAAATATGCCCTCGACGCAGCTTGCGGAGGAAAATTTTGATGACGGAAGTATCTCAGTAATTGATATGCTTGTTTTGTCCGGGCTTGCTCCCTCTCGTGGAGAAGCGCGCCGGTTGATTCAGCAGGGCGGCGTCTTTGTTTCGGATCGCAAGATCGAAGCGATCGATGAGCGCTTTGAAAAAACCGCGTTTTGCGGGGACGGTATTGTTGTGAAAAAAGGAAAGAAAACCTTCCATCGCTTTGTATTTTAATTTTTAACCGAGGCGGAATTATGGCTATAAAAACCTTTGAGGGCGCTCTTCTTGAATATTCGGAAAAACACGGCACAAGAAAGTTTTTTATCCGGCACGATTTCCCGCTGAGCCGGCTTACTTCTTTTCGGATCGGCGGAAATGCGGATCTTGTCGTTTATCCGATAGACGCCGAGTCGTTTGGGTTTGCCGCAGAAGAGGCGCGCCGGACGCAGACACCGTATTTGGTGCTTGGTAACGGCAGCAACACGTTGGCTTCTGATAGCGGATACCGCGGCGTGGTGTTGGTAACGACTGATATGCGCCGTGTAGAGGTCGCGGGCGATCGTATTCGGGGGGGCTGCGGCGTTTTGCTCGGAAGCATCGGGACGAATGCGGCGTGTGCGCATCTTGGCGGCGCGGAATTTGCCAACGGAATTCCCGGAACGCTCGGCGGCGCGGTTTATATGAATGCCGGCGCCTACGGCGGACAGTTTTCGGATATTGTTTTGGAAACGGACTGCTATGATCTTGATACGCAGAGCTTTTTGACACTGCGCGGCGATGCGCATGTTTTCGGGTACCGTCAAAGCGTTTTTATGGAGAAAAATTATATTATTTTGTCTGTCCTTTTGCAGTTGCGGCAAGGCGATGAGACGGAAATACGAGAGCGGATGCGTCAGAATCTTCAAAGCCGCCGCGAAAAACAGCCTTTAGAATATCCGAGCGCCGGCAGTACGTTCAAGCGTCCGACAGGAAATTATGCCGGAAAATTGATCGAAGAGGCGGGGCTTAAGGGTACGCGGGTTGGAGGGGCGATGGTTTCGCCCAAGCACGCCGGATTTATCGTCAATACCGGTAAAGCGAGCGCAGAGGACGTGCTTTCGCTGATTGAACTGGTTCAAGAGCGCGTATTGCAAAGCAGCGGTGTGGCGCTGGAGTGTGAAATTCGTTTTATTGGAGAGAGGTAAATGTCTTTTTCCGCGGAAGTAAAATCCGAGGCGCTCGGTGTACCGATGAAAAAAAACTGCTGTCGCCGCGCGTTTATTCTGGGCGCGCTGTTTATCAGCGCCGCTGTGCAGAATGACAGGATTATGATGTATGCCGATGGCGCGGCGGTTGAAACGTATACAAAGCTGATTTCCGAACAGTTCGGTCGCACGTCCGAGGTGACGCGGAGCGAGCGGCGGGGAACGCGGCTTGTGTCCTTTCAGTCGCATACCGCCGCGCTTGCGTTGCGTCAGGCGGCAGAGGCCGGATTCGGCAGCCATTTGAAATGCCCGGAATGTTCGTCCGCTTTTGTGCGGGGGCTGTTTATCAGCGGGGGAACGGTCAATTCTCCGGACAAGCAGTATCATTTGGAACTCAAGAGCCGTATGCGGTCGGAACTCGGTATTGTGTCGTCTCAGTTGGAGACATGCGGATTTTCGTTTAAAATCTCGCATCGGCTGGGCGTTGAAACGCTGTATATGAAAGACAGTTCCGGCATAGAGGATTTCTTGTTTTATATCGGTGCAAACCGAAACGCCTTTGCGTTTATGAACGCAAAAATCGGGCATGAACTGAAAAATGAGGTCAATCGCCGCAGCAATTGCGATACGGGCAATATTGCGCGCTCGACCGCAGCCTCGGCGAGGCAGCTTGCTGCGATTCGTTTTCTGATGGAGCGCGGCGGTGTGTCGGAACTCGGTCCCGAACTGGAGTATACGGCAAGTATGCGACTCAAATATCCCGAAATGTCGCTTTTTCAGCTTGGGCAGATCATGGTGCCTGCGGTGAGTAAACCGGGGCTGTATCATCGCCTTGAAAAAATTTGTGCGCACGCGGAGAATATAAAAGAAACGGAAGAAAATGTGCACTGAGGAGGAAAACGGCAATGAATTTTGTGCATTTGCATCTGCACAGCGAATACAGCTTGCTTGACGGCGCATGCCGCATTGCCGATATTCCCAAAGCGGCGCGGGCGGCGGGACACACGGCGGTGGCCATAACCGACCACGGCGCGCTGTATGGGGCGGCGGCATTCTATAAAGCCTGCGTTCATGAAAAAATCAAACCGATTATCGGTTGTGAAGTTTATGTTGCGCCGCGTACCCGTTTTGATAAAGAAGGGCGGCGAGACGCTTCCGGAAATCATTTGGTTCTTTTATGTGAGAATAAAAAAGGATATGAAAATCTGATTTACATGGTTTCCAAGTCCTACACGGAGGGGTTTTATCAAAAACCGCGTGTCGATTTGGAACTGCTCCGCACACATGCCGAGGGATTGATCGCACTTTCCGCGTGTCTCGGCGGCTTTATTCCCAAGGCGATTCTCAGCGGCGATTATTCGGGCGCGCGCGCCCATGCGTGCGCACTTGAAGAAATTTTCGGGAAAGGAAATTTCTTTCTTGAACTTCAACAGCACGGACTTGCGGGGCAGACTGAGGTCAATGGAGAACTGATCCGTATGTCGGAGGAACTCGGTATTCCGTTGGTTGCGACAAATGACGTTCATTATCTGCGAAAGCTGGACGCAGAGCATCAGGCGGTGATGATGTGCATTCAAACCGGGAATGTGCTGAGCGACGGCAAGCCGATCGGTTTTGAAACCGATGAGTTTTATTATAAAACTACCGCAGAAATGGAAAAGCTGTTTGCGTTCGCTCCGTCGGCTCTGGAAAATACGGGTAAGATCGCCGAACGGTGTTCGTTTGCTTTTGAATTTGGAAATTTGTATCTTCCGAAACTGGATACCGGGGGGCAAACGCCGGCGCAGCGGCTTCGCAAACTGACCTTTGACGGTCTTGAAAAAAAGATACAGGACAAGTACATTGTTTTTGATCGGTATACCAAGGAGGATTATCAGAGGCGCGCAGAATATGAACTGGACGTCATTGAAAAGATGGGCTTTACCGACTATATTCTGATCGTGCAGGACTATGTTGCGTATGCGAAAAGTCACGGTATTGCGGTAGGACCGGGACGTGGATCCGGCGCTGGTAGCCTTGTCAATTATTTGATTGGCATAACTGACGTGGATTCCATTCGGTTTGAGCTTCTGTTTGAACGCTTTTTGAATCCTGAGCGCGTTAGTATGCCCGATATTGACGTTGATTTTTGCTACGAGCGGCGGGATGAGGTGCTGGCCTATGTCTCCGAGCATTACGGGGCCGATCATGTGGCGCAGATCATTACGTTCGGAACGATGGCTGCGCGCGCTGCCATACGCGATGTGGGGCGCGCGCTCGGTATGTCTTATGCGGAGGTAGATGCGGTAGCGGGACTGGTGCCGCGTGGTCCTGGTGTAACCTTGAAGGACGCGCTTTGCGGAAAAGAATTGAAAAAGTTGTATGAGAGCGATGCAAATATTGCAAGGTTGATAGACATTGCCCGTGCGCTCGAGGGTATGCCAAGGCATGCTTCGACGCATGCGGCCGGCGTGGTGATTACGGATCGCGCCGTATCCGACTATGTTCCGCTGGCGGTGAACGGGGATACAGTTGTTACGCAGTATGACATGGATACGGTGGCTGAGATCGGGCTTGTCAAGTTTGATTTTCTCGGACTTCGGTATCTGACGATTATCGCCGATGCGGAGAAACTGATCCGGCAGGACAATCCGGCGTTCGATATTCAAAAAATTCCGTTTGACGATAAAAAAACCTATGCGCTGATTTCAGCCGGTCAGACGGACGGCGTTTTTCAATTGGAGTCGGCGGGGATGAAGCGGGTTTTGACTCAGCTTGCGCCGGATTGCATAGAGGATATCATTGCGGTTCTTGCACTGTATCGTCCGGGGCCTATGGATTCGATTCCGCAGTATATCGAACGGCGGCACGGACGTGAGACGGTCGAGTATCACAATCCGGCGCTTGAAAGAATTCTTTCCAATACCTACGGCTGTATTGTATATCAAGAGCAGGTTATGCAGATTTTCCGTGAAATCGCGGGGTACAGTCTTGGACGTGCGGATATTGTGCGCCGTGCTATGTCAAAGAAAAAAAACTCCGTGATGGAGGCGGAGCGCCCGGTATTTATCAGCGGCGCCGGTCAGCGCGGTATGGATGCAGGCGAGGCGGATGCGCTTTTTGAGGATATGGCTAGTTTTGCCAGCTATGCGTTTAATAAAAGTCATGCCGTTTCGTATGCGGTGCTGACCTATCAGACAGCTTTTTTGAAAGCGCATTATATGAGCGCGTATATGGCGGCACTCTTGACCAGCGTGCTCGGCGATTTCGGGAAAACTGCGGAATATATCGCCGAATGCGCAAAAGCAAAAATCAAGGTGCTTCCGCCGGACATTAATGAAAGCATTACCGTGTTCGGCGCACGGGGAAATCATATCCGATTCGGTTTGCTGGCGCTTAAAGGGGTCGGTCGGCAGTTCGTCGATCAGATTATCGCGGAACGCACGGCGCGCGGTAAGTTTGCGTCGTTTGAGGATTTCATTACCCGAATGGGGTCTTCCGATTTAAATAAACGGCAGGTGGAAGCGCTGATCAAAAGCGGCGCATTTGACGGCCTGGGCGTTTATCGGAGCCAATTGTTGGCTTCGTATGAAAAAATTATAGAAAACGCGCAGATGAAGAATCGGTTTGAAATCGAAGGGCAGTTTGATATTTTTTCAATGACGGACAGCGGCGCGGCCGCTCCGGTAAAATTTGATTATCCGAATATTCCCGAATTTACGCTGAAAGAAAAACTGATGCTGGAAAAGGAAAGCTCCGGCATGTATTTTTCGGGACATTTGCTCAACGATTACGCACATCACATTGAAAGTCTGCATACTGATCGAATCGCGGATATTCTTTCCTCTTTTGAAGAAGAGAATTCCGAGGGATACCGGGATAAACAGTCGGTTTGCGTGGCTGCGATGGTGTCGAGAAAATCCGTAAAGTCCACAAGAAACGGGACCAATATGGCGTTCGTGACGCTGGAGGATAAAACCGGCGAAATAGAGGCTGTGGTATTTTCCAAACAATATTTGCAGTTTGCGGATTTGCTGCTTTTGGAAACGCCTGTAGCCGTTTATGGAACCATCTCGGCACGGGATGAAGAGAAGCCGAAGCTTATATTGAATACAGTGCAGCGACTGATTTCCAATGAGAATTTTCTTGCCGCAGAAAAAAGTCTTTACCTGCGCGTATTTTCTGTCGATACGCCCGAAGCGGCGCAGGCCGTGGCACTGCTGCGTCAAAACAGCGGTGATACGCCGGTACTGTTTTACGAAATGAAAAATAAACGGTACGTTAAAGCATCGGGGATTCGTGCGCATGTGACGGAGGCGCTTTTGAACCAGCTGACCACGCTTGTTGGCCGGCAGAATGTTGTGATTCAATAAAACGCGTCAGCTTGTAAAGTCCGCGATGATATCGGAAAGTTCCGAAAATGCGAAAATATCGATTCCTTTTTTCAAAGCGATCCGATCCGCAGTTGGCAGCGTGGAGACATATACATCCACAATGTCGATCAAAATTTCGCTTTTTGCATCGTATATCCCGATTTTGCCGCCGCATTCGTAGAGACGGTAGATTGCGTCGGTGGCGATCATCGGTGCGGAAGCATACGTGATTTTGCTTTGGTTTGTTATATTTTCAAGCTGTGTTCGGATGTCCCGGATTGCGCAGTGCGTCAGAATCGCGTATATACCGGCGATGATTCCGATCAGGACGAGGGAAGAAATTACAGTCCAGGTGATTAAAATTTTCTTATCTGGTAATTTTATTTTCATAAGCATATTCCTTACTTGTACGTTCGGTTGCAATTATTATTTGCAGCCTTTGGCAATCTGATTCGGTTTTAGTTGCATTCCGATGATAAAAAAGAGGTTTGTTGTGAAAAAAAAGGCAAATACGTCAACTCAGTTGAAGATTGATAATTTCAAAAAAGAAAAGACATCGACCAAGAAAACCCTGTCCAAAGTGGGAAAGGTGTTCGGGTATATTTTCAGCGCGCTGTTAACGGTTGTTCTCGTCTGTTTTATTACCGGCATTATTGTCGGATGTGTATTTTCGATCTATGTACGCAATTATATCGATCCGACGATAGATGAAACGCTTTTGATTACCGGCGCCGGCGAGCAGACTACAAAAATTTATTATTATGATTTCACCGACCGTACCAATCGGGTGGGAACCGCAATCGAGATGGAAGAAGAGCGGATTTACGGTACGGAGAATAGTCTTTGGGCTTCGTATGATGAAATTCCGTATTATTTGCGGGAAGCATTTATCTCGATTGAGGATAAACGTTTTTGGAAGCATAAGGGGGTAGACTGGATTCGTACCTGCGGCGCGTTTTTGGATTTCTTTTTCGGTGAATCTTCATACGGCGGATCGACGATCACGCAGCAGCTGATAAAAAATCTGACCGGAAACGATGAAGCGACAATTCAGAGAAAAGTGCAGGAGATCCTGTGCGCGCTGAACCTGGAAAAGAGTAAAAGCAAGGATGAGATATTGGAACTGTATTTGAATATTGTTCCGTTGTCACAAAGCTGTAAGGGTGTACGCGCGGCTGCGGAAACGTATTTCGGCAAGGAGCTTAGTGAATTGACCCTTACCGAGTGCGCCGCGCTTGCTTCGATCACTAAGTATCCGACAAAATATGATCCGATACAGAACCCGGAAAACAATAAAAAGCGTCGAATCGATGTACTCTGGGAAATGTATGAGCAGGGAAAGATTTCGGAGGCGGAGTATGAGGCTGCGGCGGCAGAAGAACTTGTGCTTCGCGACACGAATATGGATGAGGAAGAGGAGTACAGCGATTCCGATAATGTAAATTCATGGTATATTGATACCGTAATTTGCGATGTGCGCGATGACTTGATGGAAAAATATAATATTACCAAGGAAATCGCGAGCAATTTGATCACTTCCGGCGGTCTCAGCATCTATACGCTGATGGATCCGGAGGTGCAGCGCGTTATGGAGGAAGTTTATCTGAATGATGAAAATTTCCCCGCAAATACCGGCGGAATTCCTGCGGAATCGGCTATGGCGGTGATTGATCCGTATACCGGCGATTTGCTTGGCGTTATCGGTTCCAGGGGTGAAAAGCGCGGCAATCTGATTTTGAATTATGCCACGCAGACGAAGCGCGCGCCGGGTTCGTCGCTAAAGCCGCTCTCGGTTTACGCACCGGCGCTTGAGGAAGGAATTATTACGTACGGCAGTGTATATGATGATACGCCGCTTTGGTTCAACGGCACGGAACCGTATCCGCATAACCTGCCGGATGTGTATAAAGGTTTAACGACGATCAACAGCGCGGTGGAGCGTTCGGTTAATACAGTCGCCATGAAAGTTCTTGAGGATTTGACAATCGACGTTTCGTTTGATTATTTGGTGAACCGACTCGGCTTTGATTATCTTGTAGATTATGCAGAGGACAGCAGCGGGCGGGGGTATACCGATAAGGGACTTGCCGCACTTGCGCTTGGACAGCTTAATTACGGCGTTACGGTTCGGGATCTGGCGGCGGCGTATACTGCATTTTCTACAGGCGGTATATATTATGAGAGCCATTCGTATCTTTACGTTTACGACAGCGCCGGAAATCTGCTTCTTTCCAATGACGACGCCGGCGAAATCGTTTTCAGTGAGCAGACTGCGTATATTATGACAAAGATGCTGCAAAATGTCATGAATAACGGTACAGGCCGCAGCGTCACGCTTCGAAATTCGGTGGATGTGGCCGGTAAAACCGGTACGGCAGGTAATGACTATGACCGTTGGTTTGTGGGATATACGCCCTATTATATCGGTGCGGTTTGGTATGGCTATTCATATCCGAAATCGCTCAGCAATCTTGCGCAGAATCCGTCGAATACGATCTTTGATCTTGTCATGACCGAATTGCATAAAGAGATTCTGGAGGAGGCTCAAAACGGAGGTGCTCCGCTGAAATCCTTTGATGACAATCGTCCGTCAGACGTCATTCAGGCGACTTACTGCAAAGATTCAGGCAAATTGCTGACAGATGCTTGTCGGCTTGATCCTCGCGGCAGCCGTGCGGAAACAGGATACTTTGCGGTATCCAATGTACCGCAGGGGTATTGCGATAGGCATGTGATTGTAAATTACGATTCTTCTACAAATGCATACGCTCATGAATATACGCTTCCTGAAAACAAATATCAGGTTTCGCTTATCCGTGAGAATACACGCGCTTTCTCGGCGCAGATTTATGTTGAGGATGCGCAGTATGTCTATCGGAATTTGCCGTCTGGGGTGCGTCCGGGCGGGTATTGGGGCGTGCCGTATTTCATCAATACGATTCCGGAGGGCACCTATGTCGGTATGACGAATTTAAAGGGCGGTCGGCAGTTCAATTCTTTCAGTTATGAAAATTATGATTTTTCAAAATTTGATGCGCCGGCGACGACATCCGACAGCGGCGCTGAAGAATCAGGCGTTTCTCCGCCCGAAACGCTTCCGCCTGAGGAAACGGACGTTACGGATTATGAAGATGAATCGTAAATGCCGATTTTTTCGTGTGTGAAAATAATAAAGAATAATTGTATATTTTATTGACAACGCCTGTATATTTAAGTATAATGAGTATGGAATCTTAAAGAAAGGAAGCATGGTCATGAAATCTTTTTATATTAAGCTTTTAACGATTGAAGATATTCGCAGATTTGTGGATATTGTCACCAGACAGGATTTTGATATCGATCTTTCTTCGGGGCGGTATGTTGTGGATGCAAAGTCGATCATGGGTATTTTCAGCTTGGATCTTATGAATAAGATTTTGCTTACGGCCCATTCCGACAATACTGAAAAATTGGAAGAGGAACTTGCAAAATTCATTGTAGAATGATTTGCATGTCTTTTGTCAACGCGGGTTGACCCTATGCGAAAAATCATATAAATGTTTGGGCGCCCTTTTGTCTAAGGGTGCCCTTATACTTTTAAGGAGCCGTTATGATTTCGGAAAAAGAAAAGTATATTTCTCCGTTTGGCACCAGATACGCCAGCCGTGAAATGCAGTATCTTTTTTCTGAGGAGAAAAAGTTTCGCACTTGGCGCAAGCTTTGGATCGCGCTTGCGCGCGCCGAACAGATGCTCGGACTGGAAATTACCGATGCGCAGATTTCGGAAATGACTGCAAATGCGGACAACATCAATTATGAAGTGGCCGAAGCGCGCGAAGCAAAAGTGCGGCATGACGTTATGTCGCATGTGTATGCTTACGGGAAACAATGTCCTGCAGCCGAGCCGATTATTCATCTCGGCGCGACGTCCTGCTATGTGGGGGATAATACCGATTTAATCATTATGCGGGAAGCTTCCGAGTTGATTTTAAAGAAAGCGGCTCAGGTGCTGAAAAATCTGTGTGATTTTGCCGATCGGTATAAATCTATGCCGTGTCTGGCGTATACGCATCTTCAGCCGGCACAGTTGACGACGGTGGGGAAGCGCGCAGCGCTTTGGGCAAATGAACTCGCTATGGATATGACCGAGCTTGAGCATCAAATTGAAAATCTTCGATTGCTTGGCTCCAAGGGAACGACCGGTACGCAGGCCAGTTTTATGGAACTGTTTGACGGCGATGAGGAAAAGGTAAAACGGTTGGATCGGTTTATTGCCGAGCAAATGGGATTTGGGGGCTGCGTTGCAGTTTCCGGACAGACGTATTCCAGAAAAGTAGATGCATATTTTCTTGCGGTGCTTTCAGGTTTTGCACAGAGTGCATGTAAGTTTGCCAATGATCTGCGAATCCTTCAGTCTTTTGAAGAATTGGAGGAACCGTTTGAACAAAATCAGATCGGATCTTCGGCGATGCCGTATAAGCGCAATCCCATGCGCTGTGAGCGTATATGCGCGCTTGCAAGATATGTGATCGCCGATTCGATCAATCCGGCGTATACCGCATCTGTCCAGTGGTTTGAGCGTACCCTTGACGACAGCGCAAATAAACGTATCAGTGTGGCTGAGGCTTTTTTGGCTGTGGATTCGATTTTAAATATTTATATCAATGTGACGGACGGCCTTGTCGTATATGATAAAGTGATCGATCGGCGTGTGATGGAAAAACTGCCTTTTATGGCGACTGAAAATATTATGATGAAATCCGTGAAAAACGGGGGCAACCGTCAGGAACTGCACGAGCGTTTGCGTGTACATTCGTTTGCAGCTATGGCGAAGGTTAAGCTTGAGGGCGGTACAAACGATCTGATTGAGCGGATCGAAAAGGATCCGGCATTTCCGATTACCCGAACAGAGATTGAAGCGGAGCTTTCGCCTGAACGCTATATCGGGCGCTGCCCGTCTCAGGTGACGGAATTTATCGAAGAGGTCGCAACTCCTTTGATTCAGAAATATCGCACGGAAGAAATTGCAGCTGAACTCAGGGTATGACGGAGGAATGAACATGAGGGAACAACAGAGCAGGCTGACGGCTATTGTCGGCATAAATTGGGGCGATGAGGGAAAGGGCAGAATGGTTGATCTGCTTTCCGAAACATATGATGTGATTATTCGTTATCAGGGCGGTAACAATGCCGGACATACAGTAGTCAACGATAAGGGTAAATTTATATTGAATCTGCTTCCCTCCGGCATTCTCCGTTCAACGACCGTCAATGTAATGGGCAATGGTATGGTCATTGATCTGGAGCATTTGGTCAAGGAGATCAAAAGTCTGACCGATAAAGGAATCCAAATCACGCCGGAACATCTTAAAATCAGTGAAAAAGCCGTTATCTGTATGCCGTATCACAAGATGCTTGACTGCCTTGAGGAAGATCGGCTCGGCGATGCAAAGTTTGGTTCAACACGCCGCGGAATCGGTCCCGTATACGGAGATAAGTACATGAAAAAGGTACTGCGTATGGGCGACTTGTTTGAGTCCGAGGCCTATTTGAAAGAGCGGCTTTCCGGAATACTGGAATGGCGCAATTTGATGATCCATAATGGATATGGTGCTGAAACCGTTTGTGCGGAGGATATGTATGCGTGGCTTCGTGAATACGGCGACGCGCTGAAACCCTATATATGTGATGTTACCGCGTATCTGACGAAAGCGATAAAAGACGGCAAAAAAATCTTGTTTGAAGCGCAGCTTGGCGCACTGCGCGATATTGATTTCGGTATTTTTCCGTATACGTCTTCGTCTTCGACCATTGCAGCTTACGCGCCGGTCGGCGCGGGCATTCCTTTTGCCAAACTTGACGATACAATCGGTGTCATCAAAGCGTATTCCAGTTGCGTCGGAGAGGGACCTTTTCCCTGTGAAATGTTTGGAGAAGAGGCGGACAGGCTTCGTGCGGCAGGCGGCGAATACGGTGCTGCAACCGGCAGACCTCGCCGCGTCGGCGGATTTGACATTCCCGCTTCCAAATACGGATGCCTCATGCAGGGCGCTACAGAGCTTGCGCTGACTAAACTCGACGTGCTTTCTTACTTTGAAAAAATTCCCGTTTGCGTTGGATACGAGGTAGACGGAAAAGTTTATACTGATTTTATAGTCGGGGATAAACTGAATCGGGCAAAGCCCGTATATGCGTATGTTGATGGATTTCATTGTGATATTTCCGGATGCCGTAAGGTTTTGGATCTGCCCAAAGCGGCTTATGAATACATTAAATATATTGAAAAAGCAGTCGGTGTTCCGGTTACTTATGTGTCTGTAGGGGCAGATCGTGATGCATATATCAAAATGTACGAATAGGCTGGAGCCGTTTGCAGGGAGAAGCCATGCGATACAAATTTTTGCTGTTTGATCTGGATAATACGCTTTTGGATTTTGACGCGGGGGAAAAACAGGCGTTGAATAAGCTGTTTTCTGCGCATGGTATACCGGTAACCGAGTCTCTTCTCAAGGAATATCATACCGTCAACCGAGCGTTGTGGCAGGCGTATGAGAGCGGAACATGTGCGTTGGATCAGGTATTGAATACGCGTTTTTCTACTACGATGCGCGCATTTGGAAAAGAGGTTCCCGGAGACGTCTGGGAACGGGAATATCGTGCGTATCTCGGCGAGGGGCATGTGTTGATTCCCGGTGCAAAAGAAATATGCGAACGCCTATCGCATACGCATCAAATGTATATTATTACAAACGGAATTCGTGAGACGCAGGTTCGGCGGTTGCGGGATGCGGGATTGATTGCTTATTTTCAGCGCATATTTAATTCGGAAAGCATTGGCGTCCAAAAACCGCATTTGCCTTTTTTCTCGTATGTTATGGCGCATATAGAGGAATTTGACAAGGCAAAAGCGCTTGTGATCGGAGATTCGCAGACCTCGGACATTGCCGGAGGTCAAAGCGCCGGTCTTGATACCTGCTGGTTCAATAAAGACGGAATCTCAGACACTTCGGCCATCACCGCTGATTATAAGATCAAACGTTTGCAGGAACTCTTGAAAATCGTATAACTATCAGTACAGAAAAACATATACAATTTCTCATATTGTCAGCTGTTGAAAAAACGAGGTTTTCTGTTGCCGGTCGTATATCTTGGAGACTATTCTCGTATTTATACCCTTTATGTGCGTATTTGCGCCGTCTATTGGCATTTGCCCACCCACAAGGTGTTTTTGACGGTTCATGATTGACTTGGAAATATATTTATATTTTTTATTTTGCCGATAAGCTTTTCCTGAAAAATGTAGGGGTACAGACCTGCAAAAAAGTCCGGCTGAAACCGGACTTTTTTGCAGAATGTTGAACGGCGCAAGCCGTTTTATTTTTTTACTGCGCCTGAAATTTTTGTTTTACCGTGTTAATTTTGGTTTGCTCCACCTGCTTTGTGGGGTACCATCCTTTGGCGGCCATTTTATCATACAGCGTATCCTGCATGTTGAGGGATTCATTCAAAGCGTTGTTAAACGCCTGATGCACATTGGCAGTCGGCGACTCGATTGTACCGTGCATGTACAGATCACATACGCCTTTTTCAAGCAGCAGAATGTTTTCCATTAAATTTTTGTCGTCCATTTTCTCACCTCATTAAAGTAATCCGTAAAAGCTTTGAAAGATCTGTTGGTGCTTCTTTGCCAATTGTTCCACACAGCTTTTAAGTTCGGCGTCCTGAATCTGATTGGCAGTTTCTTTGCATTGTGTCTGAAAATATTGTTCGTGTCCTAATGCGTCTTCGATATACAGCAGTTCTTTTTCGGTCATTTCAATCACCTCCGGGCATAGTGTGGCAAAAATAAAGGAAAAATATGCATTTCAAAAATATTTTGCTTGCTTTTTATGCAGGTTTTTAAAAACGATATAGACTCTGAGAACGCGGGCGGAACTCTGCGTTTTACAGATACGGTTACGCGGGATTTTAGATTTTGAAAACCGATCAATTCGGAGGTTAATATGAAGATTTGCTGCTTTGGTTCCCTGAATATCGATTGGGTTTATACGGTGAATACGACTGCGGCGGGCGACACATTTACCGGATTTTATCTTGCGGCACGGACGATGAACTTGGGTATCGCCGATGCACCGAGGCGCGCCGCCGCGGCAGCTGCGTTTACCGTTACGCGCAAAGGCGCGTCGGTTTCAATTCCATCGATGCATGAAGTAGAGGAGATGATAAAGCGTGTTGACAAATGAACAGCGCGTGAAAAATTTGCGCGTGCCGGGCAAAGCGGTGGATTTGGTGCTGGATACGGATGCTTATAATGAAATAGACGATCAGTTCGCGATTGCGTATATGCTCTCATACGCGGATCGGCTGCGGGTGCGGGGAATCTATGCGGCGCCTTTTAAAAACGGGCGCGCGGAAACGCCGGCCATCGGTATGGAGAAAAGTTATGACGAGATTCAAAAACTCCTGCGTTTATCCAATCGGGAAGATCTATGCAAGCTTACTTTCCGGGGCGCGCAGCGGTATTTGCCGGATGAGAAGACGCCGGTTTTGTCTGACGCGGTTGGGCACTTGGCCATGCTGGCGCGCCGGTATTCGCCGGAACAGCCTTTGTATGTAGTCGCCATCGGCGCAGTGACAAATATTGCGTCTGCGTTGCTGTACGCTCCCGAAATCGCCGACAATATTGTGATTGTCTGGTTGGGCGGCAATGCCTATGATTTTAAAAGTGCGCATGAATTTAATATGATTCAGGATATCGCCGCAGCGCGTATTGTGTTCGGCAGCGGCGCGCCTGTTGTTCAATTGCCTTGCATGGGTGTTGTCAGCGCTTTTACCACAACGCGCTATGAGCTTGAACATTGGCTGATCGGGAAAAATAAACTAGCGGATTATCTTGCGTCCGCTGCTATTTCCGAGGCGGAACGCTATGCGGCCGGGTTGGCGTGGTCGCGGGTGATTTGGGACGTGACGGCAATTGCCTGGCTGCTGAACGACGGTATGCGCTTTATGTCTTACCGAAATGATTATCCCGGCATTCCCGAATATGACGGACACATTTCCGCAGTGCGCGGAGAATATCTGATTTGTTATGTAAATCAGATTTTCAGAGATGCGTTGTTTACGGATCTATTTAAAAAATTAACTCAAATGTGAACAATTTGTAAATGTTTGTGTCTGTATATTGAATTTACATGGGAATCGTAATACAATAATACAAGCAAGAAAACTGTATTCGATAGAGGTGCGAAAAATATCAGTAGCATAGTTACGGCACTCATTTGCTTTGGGCTGTGTGAAAGGATTTTTTGCCGAAACAAAATACATAGTGAGATGTATTTTGTTGGGTGCACGGAGAATATTCGTGTGACTGTCACATGATTTCATGTGGAGAGCTGTCGGTGCGCTGAACGATTGTGATGAAAGCGGCCGGTACCTATCGTATCGGTCGTTTTTTGCAGGTATTTTTATTTTTGCTGGAGGGCACTATGAGAAAGTTTATATCGGCAATTTTAGCATTTATGATGCTTGCGGCGCTTGTTTCCTGTTCGTCTGATAAGAAAGGCGTTCTGCGCGTAGGTATGGAGTGTACATATGCACCCTATAACTGGTCACAGAGCACGGATGCAAACGGCGCGGTGAAAATTCAGGAAAGCTCGGATTATGCATACGGTTATGATGTTATGATTGCAAAATATGTGGCGGATAAGATTGGTTACGATCTCGAAATTTATAAAATGGACTGGGATTCGCTTCCGCTTTCCGTCCAGTCCGGCACGATTGATTGCGCAATCGCGGGGCAGTCGATTACTGAAAAGCGTATGGCCACTGTGGATTTTACAACGCCTTACTACTATGCGTCTATCGTTGTTCTGACGACGAAAGACGGCCCATATGCCGATGCGAAAGGCGTATCGGATCTTGACGGCGCAACGGCGACTTCTCAGATCAACACCGTTTGGTATGATACCTGTCTCCCGCAGATTTCCAATGTGAATAAGCTGGCGGCAATGAGCACGGCGCCTGAAATGGTGGTCGCGCTGAATTCCGGCGCAGCGCAGATTGTCGTGACCGATAAACCGACCGCGATGGCAGCGGTTTCTGCATATCCGGATAAATTGGTTATGCTGGACTTTACGGGGTCGGACGACAATTTTGAAGTATCCGAGGAAGAGATTAACATCGGTATCTCGGTGCAGAAGGGCAATAAAGAGCTTTTGGACAAAATCAATGCTGTGCTGGCTGAGCTTACGGTTGAGGATTTTGACCGAATGATGAATGAAGCAATCAGCGTTCAGCCGTTGTCCTGATTTTAAAATTAAGGAAGAATTTTCATGACTTTCATTAATGAATTTATACAGGGGTGGGCGGACTTTTTGTCCGCCTCTCTTGGTGATAAGCTGCCTGACGGTTTTTTGGAACGCGTCGTATTTTTAATCAATCAGTACGGTATGTCTTTTGTGCGCGGCGCCGGCTGGACTTTTGTCATTGCGCTTGTCGGCACGGCAATCGGCTTTTTGATTGGTCTTTTATGCGGAATTGTGCAGACGATTCCCGTATCCCCGAAAAATAATGTTGTATATCGTATTTTTATGAAAATCGTCCATGCGATTATTTATGTTTATGTGGAAGTATTTCGCGGTACGCCGATGATGGTTCAGGCTATGGTTATTTATTACGGCGCTTTTTCGGTGGGGATTCGAATGACGCCCATTTTTGCCGGATTTTTTATTGTTTCCATCAATACCGGCGCTTATATGGCGGAGACCATGCGCGGCGGTATCTATTCTGTAGATATCGGACAAACCGAGGGGGCGAAAGCGCTTGGTATGAATCATTTCAGCACAATGCTTCGGGTTATTCTTCCGCAAGCAGTGCGCAATATTATGCCGCAGATCGGAAACAATTTGATTATCAATATTAAGGATACTTCCGTTTTGAATGTTATAGGCGTCGTGGAGTTGTATTTTGCCACAAAGAGCGTGTCGGGCGCGTATTATACATATTTTGAAGCTTTTTCAATCACGCTGGTTATTTATTTGATTATGACGGTGACCTGCTCCAGAATTCTTCGTTTGATCGAAAGAAAAATCGACGGCGCAGACAGTTACGATCTTTCTACCACCGATACGTTGGCGCATACGAGCGGTCTGCATAGCCCGACTGTTCCGGCGCGCCGCGGAAAAATGCATAAGTTTGACGGGAAAAGGGGCGGAAAAGCATGAGTGAAACAATTTTGCAGATCAGCCATCTGACCAAAAGCTTCGGTTCCAATCTGGTCTTGAAAGATATTGACTTTTCTGTGGAAAAGGGACAGGTTGTCAGTATAATCGGTTCCTCCGGTTCGGGTAAAAGTACGCTTTTGCGCTGCATCAATCTTTTGGAAACGCCGAGCGGCGGGAATATTTATTTTCACGGCGAGGACATTTCCGACAAGCATTTTTCGCTTTCTAACTATCGCGCCAAGGTGGGTATGGTATTTCAGCAGTTCAATTTGTTTAACAATCTGACCGTGCTGGAAAATTGCGTGATGCCGCAGGTAACCGTTTTGCGGCGCAGCCGTGCCGAAGCGGAGGAGCAGGCGAAAATGTATTTGGAGCGCGTGAATATGCTTCCGTTTATGAAAGCGAAGCCGAAGCAGATTTCTGGCGGCCAGAAGCAGCGCGTTGCGATTGCGCGTTCTTTGGCCATGGATCCTGAGGTCATGCTGTTTGACGAACCTACAAGCGCGCTCGATCCTGAAATGGTCGGCGAGGTGCTCGGCACAATGCAGGAACTGGCGAGTACCGGACTTACTATGCTGGTGGTTACGCACGAAATGGGTTTTGCGCGGGATGTGTCAGACCGCGTTGTCTTTATGGATAGCGGTGTGATCGAAGAGGACGGCGCGCCGTCCGTAATTTTTGAAACGCCGAAAAAAGCGCGTACAAAAGAATTTCTTTCGCGTTTTTTGTAATTTTTTAAAAAGTATCTTGACATCGTATGCCGGATAATGGTATAATAATTTGCCGCGTGAATTTGGCTTTAAGCGCATATGCCGCCACATTCAGCGAGTCATAAGGAAAGAGAGGTGCTTTTCGTGTTTGCAGTAATCGAAACAGGCGGAAAGCAGTACAAGGTTAACGAGGGCGATGTTCTCTTCGTTGAGAAGCTCAATGTAAACGAAGGTGACAAGGTTACCTTTGACAAGGTGCTGGCATTTTCAGGCAGTGACGGTTTTGTCGTGGGCGCGCCTTTTGTATCGGGTGCAACAGTGGTCGCCAATGTCTTGAAAAACGGCAAAGGCAAAAAGATTGACGTTATCCGCTATAAAGCGAAGAAGAATGAGAAGAAAAAGATCGGACACAGACAGCCTTATACCAAAGTGCAGATCGATAAGATCAACGGCTGAACGTTTTATGACCAAAATCGTTTTTTATAAATGCGGCGATGTATTTTATGGCTTTGAGGAGCATGGACATACCGGATACGGAGAATCGGGAAACGATGTGCTTTGCGCAGCGCTTTCTGCAATGACGATGTTGATTATCAATGCGATTGAGATCGCATATGCTTCCGAGGCCGACTATACAATAGATGAGGAAACGGCGGATATCAAGCTGATTGCGCACGGCGCGTTGGATGATTCGGATGAAAAGAAAAAATATGCGATTTCCGGCCTGCTTACCGCTTATTATTATCAGTTAAACGATTTGATCGAAGAGTATTATGATTTTCTCGAGGTTGAAACGCTCGAGCGACCGATTTGATCGGCAGAAATTTTACGGAGGTTATGAAAATGTTAAAGCTTAGTTTGCAGTTTTTTGCTCATAAAAAAGGCGTTGGTTCGACGAAAAACGGCCGTGACAGCGAGTCTAAGCGTCTTGGTGTTAAAAAGGCGGACGGTCAGGCTGTAATCGCCGGCAATATTCTTGTGCGTCAGCGCGGTACGAGTATTCATCCCGGCAAAAATGTCGGCATTGGTTCTGATGATACACTGTTTGCTCTGATTGACGGCAAGGTGAAATTTGAGCATGTTTCGAAGACGAAAAAGTGTGTCAGCGTATACGCCGACTGATTGGTTTTTGGCATCAACAGTATGTGACACGCCGAAATAATACAATTGTTTGTTGAAAGCGGTATAGCCATGCTATGCCGCTTTTTGCAAATAAAAGCGGAAATGGTTGATTTTCGGAGTAGGCATAAAATTTGAAATAAAAAATATATAAAAATTAGAATTGAAATATCCCGGTTATTATTTTAGAATAATGAATAAGGAACATAGGGAAAGTGTGGAGGGCATATGACGCTTGTCGTTTTGGCCGCCGGAATGGGTTCAAGATACAAAGGGTTAAAACAGATTGATCCGGTCAGCCGTGCAGGTGAATTTATTATAGATTTTTCCGTATATGACGCAATCAAATATGGATACAGCCGTGTGGTATTTATTATCAAGCGCGAATTATATGACGTGTTTCGTGAAACGATCGGTCGTCGTCTGGAAAAATATATCGAAGTTCGGTATGTTTTTCAGGAAAGACAGTTTCTCGACGGAATTGATATTCCCGCAGAGCGGTGTAAACCGTTCGGCACGGCACATGCGCTATTGTCCTGTCTTGGCGTGGTGAATGAACCTTTTACTGTCATTAATGCGGATGATTTTTACGGCGCGAGCGCGTATCAGTGCGTCTCCGAGTATTTGAAGAACAATCCGTATGACGGAAAATGTCATTTTTGTATGGCCGGGTATCAGCTTTCCAATACACTCAGCGAGAGCGGATATGTATCGCGCGGAGAGTGTTTTTCGGATCGGCATGACTATTTGACCGGCATTATTGAACGTGTTAAAATCTGCCGTGACGGAGATACCGCAAGGTATCAGGACGGCGAGGAATGGAAACCGATTTCAAAGGATGCAACGGTTTCGATGAATTTTTTCGGCTTTACGCCTGAAATCCTGGAATACATACGGGACGGTTTTCTTCGCTTTATACGCGATCCTAAAACCGATCTTAAAAATGCGGAATATTATTTGCCTCATGCGGCTACACAAATGCTTCAGGACGGTCTTTGCGATATTAAACTTTTGCGTACGGACGCAAAATGGTACGGCGTTACTTATCCGGACGATAAAGCGCGTGTGGTCGCTGCGATTGAAGACATGATTTCATCCGGTATTTATCCGGATGGCTTGTGGAAATGACATTTTAATTTGTGGAGGAACGTTATGGCGATTCTTGTTACGGGGGGAACCGGTTTTATCGGCTCGCATACGGTAGTGGAACTTTTAAAGGCGGGGCGTGAAGTTATCATTGTAGATAATTTTTCAAACAGTAAACCGATTGTGCTCAAACGCATTGAACAGATTACGGGCAAGACCTGTAAGCTGTATGAGGCCGATTTATTGGATTATGCCGCGATTGAAAAAATCTTTCAGGAAAATATGATTGATTCTGCTATTCATTTTGCCGGATTGAAAGCAGTCGGTGAATCGGTTTCCCAGCCTTTGCGCTATTATCATAACAATATTACCGGTACGCTGAATCTCTTGAATATTATGTCAAAATATGGTGCAAAATGCATTGTCTTTTCCTCTTCTGCAACGGTTTACGGCAAACCGAAATGCGTTCCCATTAAGGAGGACGCGGATTTGTATACTACCAATCCCTATGGAGAAACCAAGCTGATGATTGAGCGCATCCTTGCGGATCTTTACAATGCGGATACGGAATGGAGCGTTTCTATTTTGCGCTACTTTAATCCGATCGGAGCGCATGAAAGCGGGTTGATCGGTGAAGATCCCAAGGGCATTCCGAATAATTTGCTGCCGTATATTTCCAAGGTAGCCATCGGCGCATTGCCGTGCCTGTCCGTGTATGGAAATGATTATAATACACACGACGGCACTGGTGTGCGCGACTATATTCACGTTGTGGATCTTGCCGATTCGCACTTAAAAGCGCTTGATCGCGCGAAAAAGATCAACGGAGTGGAGTATTTCAATATCGGCACCGGCGTTGGTTACTCGGTATTGGATATCATTCATGCCTATGAAAAGGCGACGGGGCTGACCGTTCAGTATAAGATTACGGATCGCCGTCCCGGCGATATAGATGAGTGCTATGCCGATCCGTCGAGAGCCAGAGACGTTTTGGGGTGGACGGCTACGCGCGGCATCGAAGAGATGTGCCGTGATTCTGCAAATTGGCAAAAAAAGAATCCGAACGGATATGATTCTTAAGTATAAAGACAAACAAAAAGTCCAGAGTTATCTGGACTTTTTGTTTGTCTAAACATGGGTCAGACGTAAATTATTCAAAGTATGCCGAGGGTGCGACGCCGTAATATTTTTTAAAAACTCTGGAGAAATAACTGACATTGGAAAATCCGAGATAATCAGCCGCTTGATTTACATTCATATAGGTGCTGCGCAAAAGATAAGCCGCATGCCGCATACGCAGATTGAGAATATAGTTGTTAATTGTCATGTGCATATATTTTTTAAAAAGGCGCATGCAGTATTGTTTGGAGAAGCTGGTATTTTGACAGATATCATCCAGTGTGATGTTATGCATATAATTTTCTTTAATATAGGAAATGATGAAATTGACCGACGACGGCATGCTGCTTTCGCCTTGGAATGATTCGCAAAAGGATTGTGAAATATAGAACATCATTTCGGAAAATTGCAGAGCAAGCAATATTTGCATTTTTTTGTTTTGGCTGATTTGCGTGTTGATGCTTTTGTGGAGCATTAATTCTATATTTTGCTGTTGATTCCCCATTGTCATTTTATAGTCAAAAAGGAGATTGGATTCTTCGTGCGCTTTATAGCCGTAAAAAGGATTGCCGGGCGGTATGCTGTCAGAGGGAGGGATGTCGGCAGGCTGATGTTCACAGGGGATAAGGTCGCCGTCGAAATGAAAAAAAGTGTATTCACATGAGGTGGCCGTATGAGGGCGGTAAAGCGTATTTTTGGGTACCAGCGCAATATCTCCCTTGGTAAAGGTGTATTCTGTGCCGTTTATCTGAAAGCAGCATTCACCGCTGTGAAAAATGACCAGCAAATTCACGACCATCTGACGGCCACTGTGGCTCCATCCGCTTTTTTCATTGACTTTCCCTGTCATACTGATATAAGGAAGCTGAGCAAAATTATAGAGAAACATAGTCCCTCCCAAATGAATTTATGAAAATAGTATACATCAAAACTTGGAAAAATGAAATAGAATTGTGTGAAATATAAAAAAATTAACGAAAGTTTCATATTTTAAAACAAAATGGTATATTTGTGTATTGTGATAAATAGGTGATTGTATTATACTGTTAATGTAAGTTATCTACAAAAAAGCGTGTATACAGCAGTAGATTTTAATCATTTTGGCAGAGGATGGGAGTATTATGTTAGTACGCACAAATGCTTTGAGTTTTGAGGTGAATGAAACAGCCACACGTGCCGGTTTCATTGTGAACGGGAATGTTGATACAGCGGAAATGCAGTCGGATTTTTGGCGTCTGATTCTGGATGACGGCATGAAAACGGAAATTCCGATTTTTTCTCACCGTCAGACCGGAAAAGCCCAACTTCGGGACGGCGTTTTGGTTATAGAATATGAAAATCTCGTTTCCGAGTACGGCGATACATATGCAGTTGACTTTACGGTGACTGTTGAGGTTGAGAACGGACTTCTCAAATTCACGCCGTATATCGAAAATAAGACCGCAGATGTCCGAGTAAACGAATGTTTCTGCCCGCTGGCCGATTTTACGCAGCTTTGCGGGGAAAAAGAAAAAGATGCAATTTATATGCCGCACGGACTCGGTAAAAGAGTGGAAAATCCATGGAGCTTTTTGCAGGGAATGACGGCGAATTACTATGCGCATAACGATACGGAGATATTTTGGCACCTTCATTATCCGCGCGCATCCATGGGATGGTTTGGTATTGAGAGCGGAAATCATTTCCTGTACGTTGCCAGATATGATGAAAAAATGCGGCATTGCTTTTTGACTGTTCGTCAAAGAATTCATGCGTCTCCGACGAACGTTATGCTCGGTATCGACCATTTTCCGATGGCAAGACCGGGCGAAAAGCTGCAGCTTCCGTCTTCGGTGATCGGTTTGCTTGACGGCGACTGGCGCGCAGCAGCCCAAGTTTACAGAGCATATGCGGATAAAACGTTCTTTAAGGTTCCTGCAAAAGCGAAATGGGTGGAGGAATTGACCGGCTGGCAGAGAATCATCATGCGTTCACAATACGGAGAGGATTACTATAAGGCGGAGGATCTGCCCGAAATCTATCGCATCGGTGCAAAGTACGGTATTCATACGCTTTTCCTTTTCGCGTGGTGGAAAGAGGGAATGGATCGAAATTATCCTACGTATACTGAACCCTATCCCGGTGCGTTTAAAGCGTTGCGTGAAAATATTCAGAAAGTTCGGGAATTAGGCGGGCGTGTGATTCTGGAATGCAACTGTCACTTCCTTGATCCGACCAATCCGTTTTATAAAGAATTCGGCGATGAAGTAAAAATTTTGGATATCAACGGCAATGAAGTTCGACCGGCGTTCGTGTACCCCGGATATGGGGAATATAGAGCTACATATGGCGCGAAACAGTTCCCGCTTTGCTGCGCGGGTACAGAACGCTGGAGAAATCAGGTGCTCAGCCAGATAAAACAAATGCGGGAACTGGACGCCGATTGTCTGTTTGCCGATTGCTATGGCGGTACGCCGTATCAGCCTTGCTTTAATGACCGGCACGAACACGGCGCGCGTGTGGACGAGGAATGGATCGGACACCGCAAGTTCTTTGATCAGGCGGTGGAATACTGTGACCGTGAGGATAAGGTGTTCGCGGCGGAGGTCGTAACCGATATTGCCGCTTCATATACACAGTTTTTACATGGCCTTGTGAATGTGGATTTTAAAATCAAAAGCGATGCGTTTCCGCAGATGTTCCGATACACATTCCCGGAGGTTATCACGACAGAACGCGGAATTCGCGATGAGGAGGGCGATTTTGATAGGCGTTTGAAGAGCGCGCTTGTAATGGGCGTTCGATTGGACGCAGAACTGTATGTCTGCCGCGCGGATATTGGCCGTGCGCCGAGATATGCAGAAGTCGTTGGTTTTTACACATCGGTACTCAACAAATACAGCGATTTTATGCTGCATGGGAAATTCACCGTGGCGGATACGACGCCGCTCCCTTACTATATAAAACGCGGAGAGTATTACAATGCGGCTGAAGATAAGATACTCAGAATACTTTATAACGCCTCCAACAATACGCCCGAAACGGTAGCCGGGATTACGCTGCAACCCGATGAAATGCACTTTGATATTTTTGACAGTGCAGAGTATAAAAGATTGATAGGAGATACTGCAAAATGAAAAAGTTTTTATCGTTGTTTTTCATGTTCGCTATTGTTTGTATGCTGCTTTCTGCGTGCGGTCCCGGCGAGGCGGAGAATACACTTCCGCCGTCGGATACGTCCGCACCCGTTTCAGAAAACGGAGATGTTCCGAATTTGCCTTCAGCAGAAGAAATCGGCGACATATCGGGTGATTTTCATTTTTTGGTTGCCGGAAACTGGGCATGGAATGATTATGCTTCCGAGGGCGAGGAAGGTTCGGTCGTTGACGCCGCAATTTTCCGCCGCAATCAATACATTTTAAATAAATATGATGTGAATATCACCAATGAAGATATAGTGCGGTACTCTTCTGCTATGGGCAACGGCGACGGCTATACTAAGCTTTACCGGGAGTATATGGCCGGAGACAGCAACTATGATGCGGCGATGATCGGCACCTATGACGTGGCGACGCTTGCCTACAACGGATATATTCATGATTTGAACGATATTCCGAATTTGGATTTGACAAAGGACTACTGGGATCAGCGCGCGAATGCGGATCTTTCTATGAACGGCAAGATGTATTACACCACCGGTGATATTTCCGTTGCCGATAACCGTGCGACCTATGTGCTTTTCTTCAGCAAGGATATGATCGAAAAATATGGTATGGATAATCCGTATGATTTGGTTGCCGATAATGAATGGACACTGGAAAAATTCGGCGAGATGGTCAAAAGTGTCGGAGCAGATGAAAATAACGACGGTATATATGATAAAAACGATACGTTCGGATTGCTGACGCCGACCGATACGCATCTTGCCATTCTTGCGGCGGCGGATGAGCGCGTCAGCACCATCAATGATGAGGGGCAGATCGAGCTTACGTTTTACAGTGAACGTATTGTAAATTTGTATGACCAATATTTGGCCATTGCATCCGATCATGCGCATACGTATAACTATCAGTACAATTATTTGACGGGCGAAAGAAAAATGAATGCTACGGATGAGGAACGTGTCGGCATGTTCAATACCGGTCATGCGCTTTTCTATTCGCATACGATGTTCTATATGGATCATCTTCGCGATATTGAAAGTGATTTTGGCATTCTGCCGTATCCGAAATTTGAAAAAGAGCAGGAGAACTACGGCAATCTTGTGAGTGCATGGCATTCGCAGTTCCTCTGCGTTCCCGAAAATTCTAAGGATCTGGCTCGTACCGGGATTATTTTAGAGGAACTTGCTTATCAGGGGAAACAGATGCTGACGCCCGCATATTATGAAAAGACGCTCGTCGGACAGTATACGCGCGATGAGGAATCGGCGGAAATGCTGGATCTTATTTTTGCAAACCTTGTGTATGACGTGGGAATTTATTATAATATCGGTACATATAAGGATTGTCTTGCGTCGATTGTCAGAACCGGACAGTCTCTTACAACAATCTATGAGACCTATCGGACTTCCGCAGAAGCGAAAATCAACAAGATCAACGAGTTTTTCAGTCAGGCAGGCGCCAATTCGTAAGGCCGTATCTTAAAATATTCACAACTCATTTGAATGAATTGCGGCGGGCGTAAATGCAAATTTATGTTATAAACGGATATTTCAGATGCCTCTGAGTTTCGGCGGCATCTGAAATGTGTTATAGAACTGCGGACGGCGCCAAGGACGGGGGGCGGCCGCGGGAAACCGAAGCGAAAAGGAGTATTGTATCCAGTGAAACGTTTACTCAGTATTTTTTTGGTTTTTGTTTTCTTGTTCAGTGTGATCGGGTGCGCCGGAACGCCGGCTGAAAATGAGCCGGGAAATGAAGATTTTAATCCGGCCGATTATAATGTCATTTCGATAGAAGAATATTTGGATAAGACGACGTCAGGATTGCTTGCACAGTTTGTCGGATTCCTTTCCGGATATGAATTTGCAAGGGACAGCGACGGAAATCCGAGACTGGCAATGCCGGACAGTTGGTTTGAAATCTGCAATGGTCCGTATGCGGAGCCGAATTCCCGGAATAAACACGAAGATAAGCTCCTTAAAAATGAGGAAACCGGTCTTTGGGAAGTTTGGAACGATGATGATTTCAGCATTGATATTTTAAATCAGTATATTCTTGCCGACGCATATGAGACCTATGGTACGTTTTCGTCCAAGATTATCAAGGACGGATGGGTGAAGTACAATGTATATGACATGGGCGGAGGACACCGCACCAATGGCGCATATGGACTCATGCGGAATAAGGGTTATCTTCCGGTTTTCTCCGGCAGTGCGGAGTTCGGAAACAAATACGGTGTGAACGGCGAACCCTACATAGGGAATGAAACGCTTGGAATGAACGCCGCCGGTATGCCGAATGTGGCGGTGGACATGGCGGAAATTTTCGGCAGTGTTACCAGTGATTGCGACCCGGTTCTTTGGCTCAAGTTCTTTGCCGCGATGTATGCGATGGCCTATTTTGAGAGCGATATTCCGACATTAATTCGCGAAGCGGAAAAGGTTTTGCCGGAGGGGTGCTGGCAGCGCGAGGTCATTGACAGGGTATTTGCGCTGAAAGAGAAATATCCGGATGATTGGCGCCGCGCTGTCGTCAATGCAGACCGGGATTGTTTCAGAAGTCATTACAATCAGGACAGCAAAATGGGAGAAACAAGTATCAACTGTTCGTTTATTCTCATCGGATTGCTATACGGAAACGGCGATTATTATGAAACATGCAAGATCATTTCACTTGCGGGACACGGCGGAGACAGCACAACGCCTGTA
>CATYXQ010000020.1 GCA_958414825.1 uncultured Eubacteriales bacterium
AAACCGTCCTCATCATGCCTAAAAGCGCAAGTATATATAAAGATCAGCCGGTTGCGCCGCCTCCGCCGAGACCGAAGCTGATCGAAATCGCATTGTTCACCTGATTCATGACATCGTCGTCCAAGTGTCCCATCTTTTCTTTCAGGCGCCGTTTATCGATTGTACGTATCTGTTCCAGCAGGACAACCGAATCTTTTTGCAGTCCGACCTTGTCCGCATATATGTCAATATGTGTGGGCAAATGTGTTTTGCTCATTTTACTCGTGATCGCCGCAGCTATAACCGTCGGACTATACTTATTGCCCACATCGTTCTGCACAATCAGGACAGGACGCAAACCGCCTTGCTCAGACCCAACAACCGGGCTCAAGTCGGCGTAAAAAATATCTCCGCGCCGCACACTCATTTTATCACTCTCCGCAAATTATTTCGGTATCACTATTTTTCCCAGCATCACGCAAATTTTAAACATTGCGGAAAAATTTTTTGCAGGTAAATTATGACACGCTTTGATACTTTTCTATTTTCATTGTATTGTGGCAAAGCGTTTTTGGTGCAAGACGGGCGCACAAGCGCGAATACACGCAGACAAAGGCAAAGCGGCGTTCTCTGCAAGGACGGAAAGCCGCTGTTTTCGCAGCGCAAAACATATTTCTTTTTTATATGCGACTACATGCAAAAGCAGCTTCATACTATCAGGGGGTAAAAACACCCGATATATGAAGCTGCCATTTCAGTTATAACTTTTTCAATTAGTGATTTGCGGAAGCATATTTATCCGCCGCGCGGATAAACTCACGGAAAAGCGGATGCGCGCGGTTCGGGCGCGACTTGAATTCCGGATGATACTGCACCGCGATAAACCACGGATGCGCCGGAATCTCCACGGCCTCAACCAAGCGACCGTCCGGCGAAAGTCCGCAAATACGCATACCGTTTTCTTCCACTGCGGCGCGATACGCATTGTTAAACTCATAGCGATGACGATGCCGCTCATGAATATCATCCTGACCATATGCATCATGCATACGGCTGCCCGCTGCAATACGGCAGGGATATAAGCCGAGACGCATCGTGCCACCCTTGTCAGTGACCGTTTTCTGATCGTCCATAATATCAATGACGTTGTGCTTTCCATCCTCGCAGAATTCGCCGCTGTTCGCATCGCTGTGTCCGAGCACATTCCGCGCGAACTCTACGACCGCCATCTGCATACCGAGACAAATTCCGAAGAAAGGAATTTTGCGCTCGCGGGCAAAGCGAACGGCTTCGATCTTGCCCTCGACGCCCCGGTTTCCGAATCCCCCCGGAACCAGAATACCGTCAAGGTCGCCGAGCCGGCGTTCCGCCGTTTCCGGCGTAATATCCTCCGAATCAATCCACTCGATCTCCACCCGGACGCGGTTTTCAATACCGCCGTGGAACAACGCTTCCATGACCGACAGATACGCGTCATGCAACTTGACGTATTTTCCGACAAGGCCGATACGCACCCGGCGCTTGCTCGCATGAATATTGTTCAGAATACCGCGCCACTCGGTCAAATCAGGCTCCACGCCCTGACAAATGCCAAGCAGACGGCAAACCGTAGATGCA
This sequence comes from uncultured Eubacteriales bacterium, assembly GCA_958414825.1. Classification (GTDB taxonomy): domain Bacteria; phylum Bacillota; class Clostridia; order Oscillospirales; family CAG-272; genus UMGS902. The sequence goes on from CATYXQ010000020.1 coordinate 1,597, forward strand.
AGGCCGTTTTCCTCCAGCATAAGCGGAACTTCATAAAGAGACTTAACATCCGTATTGTCAATTACGCAGTCCTCCGCCACATTGCAGAACATGGCGATTTTACGTTTCATGCTGGCTTCAATCTGACGATCGCAGCGACAGATCAGAATATCAGGCTGAATGCCGATAGACTGCAGTTCCTTAACCGAATGCTGAGTTGGCTTGGATTTATATTCTTCTGATCCAAACACATAGGGAATCAGGGTTACATGAAGGAACAGACAATTTCCAGGCCCCATTTCGTGGCCGACCTGCCTTGCCGCCTCCAAAAACACCTGCGACTCAATATCGCCGACCGTCCCGCCGATCTCCACAAGACATACATCCGCGCCGGAATCATTGGCCGATTTATAAATACGGCTTTTGATCTCGTCGGTAATATGCGGGATATACTGTACGGTTTGCCCAAGATATTCGCCGCGGCGCTCTTTGGAAAGAACGTTCCAAAACACCTTTCCGGTCGTGACGTTGGAATTAACGCTAAGGTTTTCGTCGATAAAACGTTCATAATGTCCGAGATCGAGATCGGTTTCGGTACCGTCATCGGTCACAAAAACTTCGCCGTGCTGAAACGGGCTCATCGTGCCGGGATCAATATTTATGTAGGGATCCAGTTTCTGCATGGTCACTTTGACGCCGCGCGCTTTGAGCAGCCGACCAAGCGACGCCGCCGTAATTCCCTTCCCGAGGCCGGAAACGACGCCGCCGGTCACAAAAACGATTTTTTTCATAATCTTCGGTTTCCTTGTCTGTATTTTTCTACTAACTAAGATATTATACCCCGGATTTTCATAAAAAGCAAGAGGATTTATCCATATGACCGGGAGATTTTATCCTTCTTCCGACAAAAATCACCGGATCCGCATTTTTAAAGCGTTATCAAAGCTCGGAAAGTCTGTGCAGGCAGGGTTCGAGCGCCACGCCCTCTCGCCTTGGCGTATCAAATCCCGTTGAAAAATCAATCACATCTCGGACAAACGCGCTCGCCGCCGTCACGGCTGAGGGAAACGACGCGCCGGACAGCAGCTTGCCGAGCATAACGCTCGCAAACAGTTCGCCCGTTCCCGGATACGCCCCGCCGATCCGTTTAAGACTCACAAAAAACGGCGTGTGATCCAAAGACGCCCCCGACAGATCCAATCCTGCAGTCACGACATTGTCCCCGCCTGCGGCAATCCCGGTAATCACAACCTTTTTCGGCCCAATTTCGGCAAGCTCATATAAAAGTTTTGTAACATACTCAGTCAGCGCGCGCTGGGACATCGCCGCTGTATCTTCAAAAGAACGTCCGCACAGCATACAGGCTTCCGTCAAATTCGGCACAATGCTGTCCGCCTGCGCGCAAAGAACATGCATACCGCGTACCAGTTCCGGCGTACACGCGGAATACAGCGCGCCGTCGTCTCCGAATACGGGATCGACCAAAACCATCGTATCCCCGCTCCCGAAGCGCCGATTGAAGCGTTTGACCAACTCGCACTGCGCAGCGGAAGCCAAAAATCCCGTATAAATTGCATCAAACCGCAGTTCCAGCGCCTCCCAGTGCGCCGCGATCTTTTCCATCGAATCGCTGAGATCCTGAAAATAATAATTGTCAAATCCGCCCGTATGCGTAGATAAAAGCGCCGTCGGCAGCGGTACAACCTGTACCCCCATAACCGAAAGCGTAGGAATCACAACGGTCAGCGCACAGCGTCCAAATCCGGATAAATCATGCAGCGCGGCAACGCGCCGGATCCGTTTTTTCTCCACAGCAGCACTCCTCCTCTTAAAAATCCGTATTCGCTCCGCCGCTCATCCGGCGGCAAAATACAAAAAACGCAGCGTCCCGCTTTTTCTGCGCTTTTTATCATACACATATTTGCCGAAATTTGCAAGACCGTATTTTGATACAATTCATTTCCTGTTTGCGTCAAGAGCGAAAGAGCGCAAACCGTTCAGACGATATAAAACAAAGGCTCGGAATGTTTGTCAATATTAACCGCAAATTCAAATTGATTTTAACATATGCACCCTGATTATTCAAGGAAAAACATATACAAATATCCTCGATCAGAGTAACATATTCAGTTTTCAATTTTTGATTTTCTGTCGGATATCACTTGACACCGCCTAAGAAAATGTTATATAATAAATTTGTGTAAATATACGGTAGCCATGGTATGCGACACGGCTCCCAAATTACATATTCCCCTGAAACTTTACAAGGAGGTACGATTGTAATGGGAATTTACATTACGGTCGGTGCCATCGCCTTGGTTGTGGGATTGCTGTTAGGCGCGCTGATCGGCGCAACTTACCGCAAAAAAGTTGCCGAAAAAGAAATCGGCAGCGCGGAAGAGCAGGCAGCAAAAATTGTTGAAGACGCCATCAAAACGGCGGAAAGCAAAAAGAAGGAAGCTTTGCTTGAGGCGAAAGAGGAAATTCTGAGGAACAAAACCGAATCGGAAAATGAACTCAAAGAACGCCGCAAGGAAGTCTCCCGGCTTGAACGCAGAATTCAGCAAAAAGAAGAAACACTTGACTCAAAAACCGACGCGATTGAGAAAAAGAACGAACTTCTGAACCAGAAAATCAAGGAAACAGAAACGCTCCGCGATGAGATTCAAAAAACGCTCGATTCGCACCTTGCAGTGCTTGAACGCATTGCAGGCTTTACCAAAGAACAGGCGAAAGACGAACTTTTATCTCGCGTAGAGACGGCACTGACCCATGAAAAAGCACTGAAAATCTCACATTTCGATGAACAATTCAGAGAAGAAGCAGACGAGCGGGCGAAAAATATCCTCTCACTTGCCATCCAGAGATGCGCAGCCGACCATGTCGGCGAGATCACCATCTCGACGGTACAGCTTCCGAACGAGGATATGAAGGGACGCATCATCGGTCGCGAGGGCAGAAACATTCGCGCAATCGAAACCCTGACCGGCGTCGATCTGATTATCGACGACACACCTGAGGTCATCACCATTTCCGGCTTTGATTCGGTACGGCGTGAAATCGCCCGGATCGCGCTGGAAAGACTGATCTCGGATGGGCGCATCCATCCCACCAGAATCGAAGAAATGGTGGAAAAAGCCCGCAAGGAAGTGGATGTCTCCATCAAACAAGCCGGTGAAAAAGCCACGTTTGAGACCGGTGTGCATGGGCTGCATCCCGAAGTCATCAAACTGCTCGGTCGGCTCAAATACCGTACAAGCTACGGTCAAAACGTACTCCGCCATTCTATTGAGGTTTCTATTCTTTCCGGCATCATAGCCGACGAACTCGGCGCGGACAGCACGTCTGCAAAGCGCGCGGGGCTTCTTCATGATATCGGCAAAGCGCTTACACAGGAAGCGGAGGGTTCGCATATCCAGCTTGGTGTGGAAGTAGCCAGAAAACACAAAGAATCCAAAGAGATCATCAATGCGATTGAAGCGCATCACGGTGATGTAGAAGCGGAATCCATCATCGCATTCATCGTGCAGGCCGCAGACGCCATCTCGGCGGCAAGACCAGGGGCACGGCGTGAAGATCTCGAAAATTACATCAAACGTCTCCAGAAGCTGGAGGAACTGGCAAACGATTTTGCCGGTGTGGAAAAAACCTATGCAATTCAGGCCGGACGTGAAATTCGTGTTATGGTAAAACCCGAACAGATTTCCGACGACCAAATGACCATTTTGGCGCATGAAATCGCTTCCAAGATTGAAAGCGAACTGGATTATCCGGGACAGATCAAAGTACATCTGATTCGTGAAAGCCGAACGGTGGATTTTGCAAAATAAACACTTCGTTCGTTTCATTATATATACATAGAGTTGGTGAAGCGTTTTCCGGCTGCGGCCTGACGATAGATTCCTATATGTATATTCCAAAAGCTGTTTTACGGACGGCTGCCGAAGCCTGCGGAATTTTTCCGTTTTTGTGCGCCGTTCTGTAAAACAGTTTTTGTTTTTTCTCTCCCCCGATTGCGCAATGATGAAGATGAAAGAGAAAGAGAAACATTTATGAAAATTTTATTGCTCGGCGACATCGTCGGCAGAAAAACGATTGAACATCTTGGAAAGACGCTGTGGACGCTCCGCCGCGACCGGCAGATCGACATGGTCGTGGCAAACGGTGAAAATGCAGGCGATATCATGGGACTGTCCGCCGAAGATGCAAAAAACCTTTTAAATTACGGCGTCGATATCCTCACCGGAGGCAACCATACCTTTCATAACCGCTCCCTGTACGGTATGCTGGACGACTCTTCCTGTCTGCTGCGCCCAGCAAACTGTTCAGATGCCGCCCCCGGCTCCGGAAGCACGATTTTTGAATGCCGCGGCGCCCGTATACTGATCCTGAATCTGCTCGGCATGATGTCGCTTGACGCTTACGCAAGTCCCTTTGACGCGGCAGACCGTATTCTGCGCCGTGAAAGCGGAAAATTTGATTATGCCTTAGTGGACTTTCATGCTGAATCCACAGCCGAAAAAGAGGCGCTCGGCTGCTATCTTGACGGACGTGTAACCGCCGTATTCGGCACGCATACGCATGTGCAAACCGCCGATGCGCAAATTTTGACGGGCGGCACGGCCTATATGACAGATCTCGGAATGTGCGGTCCGTCGGGCGGTATTCTCGGTACCGAAAAATCCGTAATTTTAAAGCGGTTTTTAACCGGTCTGCCGCAAAAATTTATTCCGGCAAACGGAGACATTCATTTGCGCGGCGCCATACTTACGCTTACCGGAAATAAGGCTGATTGTATCGAACCTTTTTTGCAGTAAACGGGTTTTCCAAAAATTTCGCTAAACTTCATTTTTCTATCACAATTCCCTGTTATACTTCTGGCATAAGAACGGTATATCTCTATCACAGCAACATACCAGAATCTATTAAAAACGGAGGAAGAAACATGAATGTATTGAAAGTCTCGTCCAAATCCAGCGCCAACTCTGTAGCCGGCGCCCTGGCGGCGGCCATTCGCGAAGATTCGGAGGCGGAAATTCAGGCGATCGGCGCGGGTGCGGTCAATCAAAGCATAAAAGCCATTGCGATTGCTTCCGGATTCCTTGCACCGGTCGGAATCACCTTATACACGCAGCCGGTATTTGAAGAAATCGAAATCAACGGCGAGGAACGCACTGCGATTCGATTCCGGATTTTGACTTCAAAAAATTAATTTTCCAGCAAAAACAACCCTGTATTTTGTTCACCGCGTCTTTTTTAAAGAACAATAGACCACAAAAAAGTACACAATCATATTTTTAGTACGGCTTGAAAACAATTTTTTATTTTTTTCGTTAAAAAAGCTTGACAAATCTGCCAATTACTGGTAGTATATTACTGACAATTCGAGTTTCTGTAAATTGTACATACACGAGAGGAAGAGTTTATGAAATCCACCGGAATTGTTAGAAAAATTGACGGTCTCGGCCGTATAGTCCTCCCCATTGAACTGCGCAAAAGACTTGAAATCGCTACCGGAGACGATATTGAAATTTACGTCGATGGAGAAAATATTATTCTGGCAAAATATGCGCCGAGTTGTTTGTTTTGCGGCGGCAAAGAGAATTTAACATTTTTTCAGGATAAGAACATATGCCGCGTATGCAGGAAAAAACTGGCCAGGGGAGATGCGAAATAAAACGGCGCGAGCGGAGTCTGGTAAAAGCAAATTTCAAAGCTTAGGGAAAAGAAAATAAACAAACTCAAAAATGAGTTCGGTATATACCGAACTCATTTTTTGCAAAACCCAAAACCGTCTGCCGTTTTTACGGCAGACGGTTTTGGGTAGTCGAAAATCAGGCTTTCCCGACGATGAGCGCGCATATGCGGCATGTGCCGTCTAAGGACTGCGCACGCCACTGAATTTTCGCATACTGCCCGCGTGCACTTTTTATTCAAACGCCCACTCGCCATTTCGGAAAACCGCAACCGTCTCACCGTTTTGCAGCGTGGCGGTAATGCAAAGATCGGGAGCGCCGATCATGAAGTCCTCATGAATCATCGAAGTATTCACGCCCAACGCCCGGCACTCCTCCAGTGTGCGTTCACTGTAATTTTGAATTGTATTGGTAAAGCCCTCTCCGAGCGCCAGATGACAGGCGGCATTTTCATCGAAAAGCGTATTATAAAACAAAAAGCCCTGCTGCCCAACCGGCGAAGAATGCGGCACCAGCGCGACTTCTCCGAGATACGCAGCGCCCTCATCCATGGCAATCATCGTTTCCAAAAGCGCTTGGTTCTTTTCTGCATGTACCTCTACGGCTCTTCCCTTTTCAAACCGAATCCAAAAATCCTCGATCAGCTGGCCGTTATAGGAAAGCGGCTTTGTCGCATATACAATTCCGTCCGCCTGCCCGCGCATCGGACTTACAAACACTTCCTCTGTCGGAATATTCGGATTAAAAAACGCACCGTCAATCGTATATTCTCCCCCGCCACAGAAAAGCGCTTCGGGAATCAAACCGACTGTGAAATCCGTTCCGTTTGACGATAAATAGTGCAAAGACGCAATTCCGAGAGAATTTAAATACGCGCACCGATGTGAAAGCGCCTGATTATGCGCTTCCCAAGCGGAAACAGGATCTGCGCCGTCCGCACGGGACGCCTGCAAAATAGCTTCCCACAATTTTTCTTCCGCTGCGGATGCGCGCAAATTTGGAAACACCTTTTTTGCCCATTTCTTACCCGGAACCGCTGCAATACACCATTTATAACGATTGTCCATGCGGTCGCGCAAAGGCTTCAGCACTTTATATCTTCCCTGTGCGCCCTTGGCATATTTTTCGCGATCCATACCGAAAAGTCCGTCCGGGTCTTCACTGACCAAATAAATTCTGGCCGGCAAAACCCGAATATAATGCTCAAACTTTGCGACCTCCCAGTCTTCAACCGTCGAAAGCGTTTCCACACTGCGATAGCGAACATGCAGCTTTTGCAGCGGCTGATGCGAGAACTCCACCGTAACCTTTTTTGCTCCTGCGCGGTAACAAGCTTCGACAACATATTCCACAAACTTCGGCTGATCCAATTCAGCCGTAATCACCACTTCATCGCCGGGTTGCACGTGCGCTCCGGTACATGCAATCAGCGAAGCGTATTTTTTCAATACCGAAATTTTCATTTTTCCTCCGATTTGCGAACTCCGAAAAAGAGCGGCAAAAAGGCGCCTCCGGGCGCCTTTTCTACAAAACTTTTCCCTATAGAGTATAACCGTATTTTTATATACGAATCATGGATGCAATTTCATCCGCGCGGCTTTTGAATTCCACCGCCCATACATATTCAGGCAGTAAAGAACCGCCGTATGCTCCGGCTGCGCTCCGGTCATAATCCAACAACTGATAAAAATCGCATTCGATTTCATCGGGCGCAATACGGCAGGAGCCGTATTTGCGTTCAAATATATGCTCGATTTTATATTCTCTCAGCGTTTCCACAAGCGCCTTAATCGCCTTGCGGTAACCGCTGGTTTCAGACGCGCGCTGCACCGTCGTACCAACCCAGAGCTTCTCTATAATCTCATAAGTAGACACTGTGCCGCCGCGCTGACAAATGCAGAGCGCCGCCAATTCTTTTGCTTTCTTTGTTTTGAAATTGACGCGCTCGCCCTCCACATACAGATCAAACTTGCCGAACAGATGCGCTTTAATGCGTTTTTCAAGCTGCGGCTTCATCATCCGGGCACGGCGCAAAACGTCTAAAACATCATTGCGGTTATATGGTTTGAAAATAATATAATCCGCTTTCATCTGCATCGCGCGTCCGGCAAACTCCATATGCGCAGTGACAAAGATAATAATGGTCTCCTTACGAATTTCACGGATTTTTTCCGCCAATTCAAAGCCGTCCATCTGCGGCATATCAATATCCAACAGTGCAATATCTATACGCTGTTCCCGCACATATTCCAAAGCTTCAAGCGGCTTTGAAAAACTGGCGGCCACCTCAAAATCAGGCAAATCGCTGCACTCCATTTCAAACAGACGAAGCTCAATCAGATTGTCGTCCACCAACATCATTTTCATTTTTTATACCCTCCTGAATATTTTTTGAATATACAATTTCAGCCGTTGTCCCTACATTGGGAACGCTTTCAAAAGTAAGATGGCATCCCGCATATCGGGACAGTCTATGCCGTATATTTGAAATTCCGACGCCCTCATGCAAATCCTGAAATCCGACGCCGTCATCCGTCACTGTAACCGAAAAACCATCGCCGATATCCCGCACGCTGATCTGAATATTCCCCTCGCCTTTCGGAAAAACACCATGCCGAATAGCATTTTCCACAAGCGGCTCCAGGGTCAGCGCCGGCACTTCAAAATCAACGGTTTCAATATCATATTCGATATGCAGTGCATTGTTCATACGCACACTGGAAATACGCGCATATGCCGCAACCGACTCGAGTTCCCTGGAAAACGGAATCATGCCGTCTTTCGCATTTACCGCTTCTACATGGGAACGGATATATTTCACAAAATCATCCGTAAGATGATACGCCGCGTCTGAATCCATTTTAATCAGCCCGCGAATCATGTTCATCGTATTATAGAAGAAATGAGAACCAATCTGCGTCAAAAACAGTTCGTTTTCCAAAAGAGATTTCTGTGATTCAACAACAGCCGCTCGTTTTTCCAGCGCAAGCAACCGTCCGATGTCCATCATAATATACAGCACCATACAAATCACAAACGAAAGCATACCGTATTTGAACAAATAAGAAGCAAAGAACAGCGCATGAACGCCATATGCCACCAAACTGATCGCGGAAATCACAAACAGAATCAGCATACCGGAAAAATAGAATAAGTTGCGTTCCACATCCATCCGTACCAACTTAACCAGCATATACCCGAGTACCGCAACGGCAAGCAGACAGAAAAACGGAATGACAGAGCCGAGTTCGATAATCCCCCAATAATACAACAGATACGACAATACGGTAAAGGCCGCATCCGCCCCACAGAAAATCAAGGCAAAGCGGGATGTACGCGTGCCGCAATAATTCAAAAACATGACCGCCGCTCCCGGCAAAAGCATGAAACTCAAGCACCAAAGCGTATAATACAACGGATAGCTTTGAATAAAAAGAATAAAAAAGCCGCTGTCAAGTCCAATCCAAGTCGTTGCGAGCAAAATCACAAAAGACAGCCAGATATACACATGGCGAACAGGCCGAATGCGCATCAACAGATGTATTGCGCTGAGACCAATCTGAAAGATTGCAAAAATAACCAGCGTACAACAAACAATCGCCGTATCCAACTGCTGCAAAAGGATATACATATAAATCTCATCGATCCTGCCAAGAGACATATATTGAATAGGATACAGCCCGTCGTGTTTTGTCTCCATACGAAGCGTGATACGGTCCTCTGCGGAAAGTTGAGGTAATGCAACAGTAAAGAAACGCAAACCATGAGGACTTTGAGGATCTATATTGTCAGCAGGATTTGTATACGCATACAAAAGCGTGTCGTTGCAGAACACGGAAAAAGCCGTAACATCCGCCCGAAAACAAAGGAACTGTCCCAATCCGATATCTTGTCCTACCGCTCTTGTGATCTGTACCGAGGCGTCAGAAAAGCGAAGCGCCATATGCGCGCCTTTGCCGGAAACATTTTTCACAGCAAGCCCACTGTCCGCATACACCCATTCATCAGAAAACGAAAGTAAATTCAAATCGATCTCGGATGTCAGCGAATCCGATTCACTGTCGGTCAGGGTTCCGACTGAAAACAAATACAGCCACAGTAACACGAAAAATACAGCGCAAGCAATGGCAGTACCCGCATATACTGAAAGCTTTTTGATTTGCATGCCGACCTCCCAACACATTTTTGAGCGTTATTTGTACTTTAGCTATTGTACTGCAAAAAAAAGATTTCGTCAACCCTATTTTCAAATTTTTCCATATTTTTCCTAATAAAATTCCTTAATATTTTTTGAATATTTTATATCTGCTTGCGAAATGTCGGATTGTGTGTTAAACTATAAAACAGACGTGTAAGATTGAAACAAACAAATTGTTTGCATACCACGTCAAATTGCTGCAATATACCGGGGGACGAGAACGATGAAACATATTTTCATGCGAAAATTGTCCCAGGCGCGATTCGATTTTCGGTACCAAGTGCCGGACTCGAAACAATAAACCCAAAGGAGGATGACCCCGTGCCTGTCGGTGCATGCTATGAATAAATTTTTAATTTTAGCCTTTCTGTTTGCAACAGGATGTCTGCTCGGATGGTGCATCGAAGTTTTATTCCGACGCTTTTCTCCTCAAAATAAAACGCGGCAATGGATCAATCCCGGATTCCTGACCGGACCGTATCTGCCGCTTTACGGCTTCGGCTTATGCACGCTGTACCTTTTGGCAGACCTCGAAGCTTTTATACCGATTGAAAATACGGGCGCACGCAAGCTGCTTCTGTTTGCCGTCATGGCAGTCGCCATGACCTTGCTGGAATACATTGCCGGACTGATTTTTATCAAGCGTCTTCATATTCAACTTTGGGATTATTCCGGTATGTGGCTGAATCTGGACGGCATCATCTGTCCGCTGTTTTCTCTTTTTTGGGCGCTACTCGGCGCAGCATATTATTTTTTCATTCACCCCTATATTTTAGATGCGCTGGCCTGGTTCTCCGAAAATTTAGCTTTTTCTTTTTTTATCGGTATGTTTTACGGCGTATTTCTCATCGACCTTTGCTATTCTTTCCGCCTTGTTGCGCGAATCAAAAGCTTTGCCGAGGAAAATAAGCTGCTCTTTCGTTATGATGAATTTAAAGCGCATGTGCGTCAAAAAACCATTGAACGAAAAGAACGGTATAAATTTATTTTCGCACTGGGAGAGCATGCGCACCTTTCGGAAAACTTACGCAGCTTTCTGGAAAAGCAGCGCGAAAACAACCGTCTTACAGCGTTAAAAGCAAAGATAGAACAACGAAAGAATTCCCGGTTCTGAAACAGGAAAGCGAGAAAGATACAAAACTATGGAAATGCTGTGGAGTATTTTTTATGTGATCTTCTTAGGCATCGTTTCGCATTTTTGGGGGCAGGCGCTCCCGCGTGAGCGATTTCGGGAAGAACGAATCCCCTGGCGCGCGTTTGCCTTTGAAAAAGAAGGCGGCATTTATCGGCGTCTCGGCGTACACAAATGGCGGGATAAGCTCCCGGATATGAGCCGCTATCTCAGCGATATGGTGCCGAAACGCTTTTCCCCGCACATGACGCTGGAAGAAGTGCAGGTGCTAATCAAGGAAACCTGCGTCGCCGAATATGTACACATCTGGCTGTGCATCGCTTTTATCGGCGTGCTTTGGATTTGGAAAAATTCAACCGGAATATGGCTTTGGCTGATCTATACGGCCTGCAATATTCCATATATTATCATTCAGCGCTACAACCGCCCGCTGCTCTGCAGGCTGCAAAAGCGTCTGATTTCACGAAATACAAGAAATTCCTCTGAAAACATGCTGTGCCAGCACAGCAAAAAGGAGCGCCTCGCGCCGGAGGAAAACGGAGGCAACCTATGATTGATTACCGCAAATTCCGGTTTTCAAAGTTAAATACGCCGGAATTTTCCCATTTGAAACTTCTGCTTTATTGGATTGTTTACGGCCTGTTCTTTTTTATTGTAGAACGGGTGAGCGTGAACCGGGACTGGAACTATATGTACTGTTCCCTGGACGATATGATCCCGTTTTGCGAATGGTTTGTGATTCCCTATATGTTCTGGTTTGTTTACCTGATCGGTATGCTTTTATATACGCTGCTCTGGGACGTCCCCTCTTTCAAACGTATGATGTGGTTTATCATCTGTACATATTCAATGACCATCATCATTTACCTAATCTATCCCACAGCGCAAGGTCTGCGGCCGGAAACCTTTACGCGAGACAACATTTTCACCCGATTTTTAGCCTGGTTTTACACCTTTGACACCAATACTAATGTCAATCCGTCTATCCATGTGATCGGATCGATGGCGGTTCTGTTTACAGCATGGAATACAAAGCGCTTTCAAACGCGAGCATGGCGCGCTGGATTCGCGATCACCGCATTTTTAATCTGCATTTCGACCGTTTTGATCAAACAGCACTCGATTATTGATATTATCAGCGCACTGTTGCTCTGTCTCGTCTTTTACCCGATTGTGTTTAAGAGCCGCGCTGCTGAAAAAGAACACGCCATCAAAGCAAAACAACCGCAAAGCAAGGACTCGAAAAAAAAGATTCCGGAAAATATCCGCTGATTTCAAAGCTTTGCTATTCATTTCAATCGAAAATCCAACATAAAGGAAGGAACCCGTCCTCATGCGTATTGATACAAAATGTCTCCAGGCGGGATATACGCCGAAATCCGGCGAGCCCCGCGTACTGCCCATCTATCAAAGCACAACCTACAAATACGACTCCTCCGAAGCGCTCGGCGAATTATTTGATTTAAAGCGCGACGGACATATGTATACGCGAATCTCCAATCCGACCGTCGCCGCGGTCGAAGAAAAGCTTTCCGCGCTGGAGAGCGGCGTAGGCGCGCTCTGTACCTCTTCAGGGCAGGCCGCAAGCTTCATCGCAATCGCCAATATCGCCTCGGCCGGCGACAACTTTGTCAGCCTCTCCGCAATATACGGCGGCACGGTCAATCTTTTTGCTGTTACAATGAAACGCTTCGGCATTGAAGTCCGATTCGCCACGCCCGAAATGACCGACGCGGAAATCGAAGCGCTTTTTGACAGCCGCACACGCGCGCTCTTCGGCGAAACCATCGCCAATCCCGCTCTGCGCGTACTGGATATCGAACGTTTTGCGGGACTTGCGCACCGGATGGGCGTACCGCTGATTGTCGATAATACGTTTGCCACCCCCGTTCTCTGCCGCCCGTTTGAATTCGGCGCGGACATCGTTATCCATTCCACGACAAAATACCTGGACGGACATGCACAGGTGGTCGGCGGCGCCATTGTGGACAGCGGCCGTTTCGACTGGGAAAAAGGCGGCAAATATCCCGAACTCTCCACACCGGATCACTCTTATCACGGCGTCATTTACACAAAACAATTCGGCAAAGCGGCCTACATCACCAAAGCGCGCGTTCAATTGATGCGCGACCTCGGCGCCTCCCCCGCGCCGCTTTCCGCCTATATTCTCAATCTCGGTATGGAAACGCTTGCCCTGCGCATGGAGCGCCACTGCTCAAATGCGCTGGCCGTAGCCCAAATGCTCCGCCGACATCCAGCCGTCTCCTTTGTCAACTACCCCGGACTCGACGGCGACAGTGAAAACGCGCTTGCGCAGAAATATTTGCCAAACGGAGCTTCCGGTGTTATTGCATTCGGTCTGCGCGGCGGACGTGCAGCCGCTGCAAAATTCATGGATTCACTGAAACTTGCCGCAATCGTTGTACACGTAGCAGACGCGCGCACCAGCGTATTGCATCCGGCCAGCACCACTCATCGGCAATTGACCGACGAGCAACTGCGGGATGCGGGCGTTCTGCCCGAGCTTGTCCGGCTCTCGGTCGGCATTGAAAATCCGAATGACATCCTTGAGGACATTCAAAACGCGCTCGCATTGCTCTAAGCCTGAAGGAGTAGCCAAATGCCAATCAAAATACCGAACCTGCTTCCAGCAACCGAAACACTGGAGAGCGAAAATATCTTTGTCATAACGGAGACGCGCGCCATCACCCAGGACATCCGCCCGCTTCGACTGCTGATTCTGAATCTGATGCCGACCAAGATCACAACTGAAACGCAGCTTGCGCGTCTGCTCGGCAATACCCCGCTTCAGGTTGAAATGGAGCTTTGCAAAACTTCCACGCACAAATCCAAAAATACATCCGAAGAACACATGCTCGCATTTTACAAAACCTTTGATGAAATTCGGGACAACCGCTACGACGGCATGGTCATCACCGGCGCGCCGGTAGAACGTATGCCGTTTGAAGAGGTCGAATACTGGAAAGAACTTTGCGAAATCATGGAATGGAGCAAAACCCACGTCACCAGCACCTTTCACATTTGCTGGGGCGCGCAGGCCGGGCTATACTACCACTTCGGTATCGATAAACGCCCGCTGGACAAAAAAATGTTCGGCGTGTTCCGCCACCATGTAGACTACAAGCGCTCGATTCTTTTCCGCGGCTTTGACGATGAATTCTTTGTCCCGCACTCTCGCCATACGACGGTAGACCGCGCCGATATCGAAGCCTGCGGGGCACTGCGGATTCTCGCCTCCTCCGAGGAGGCCGGCGTATACGCAATAATCGCCGGACACGGCCGTCAGATTTTTATCATGGGACATGCGGAATACGATGCGGATACGCTGAAACGGGAATACCTGCGCGACAAAAGTGCGGGACTCCCCATCGAAATGCCGAAGAATTATTTTCCAAACAATGACGATACAAAGGAACCGCCGGTTATCTGGCGTTCTGCGGCCAATTTGCTCTATTCCAATTGGCTGAACTATTTTGTCTATCAATCCACGCCTTATGACATCAAAAACGTCGGCACACATAAAAACGGCGGCTGCGCTTCGCACGAAGCCTGAAATTCACTTATTAAAACAAAGAGGGACTGCCGGGCGGAAATTCCGCTCGGCAGTCCCTTGTCTATTTTATGTCCTGCAATCAATGATGAAACAGCCGCATACCGGTAAACGCCATGGCAATGCCGTACTTGTTGCAGCAGTCGATCACCACATCGTCGCGAATGGATCCGCCCGGCTCGGCAATATAGGAAACGCCGCTCTTTTTTGCACGCTCGATGTTATCGTCAAACGGAAAAAACGCATCCGAACCAACGCTGACGCCTGTAATGGTAGAAAGATAGGCATCGGCCTCTTCTTTGGTCAGCGGTTCTGGGCGACGGGTGAAATATTTCTGCCATACGCCCTCGGCGCAGACGTCCTCCTCATTCTTATTGATGTAGCCGTCGATCACGTTGTCGCGGTCCGGGCGTCCGAGTTCAGGTTTAAAAGGAAGCTCCAGCACCTTTTTATACTGACGAAGCTGCCAGGTATCCGCTTTGGTTCCCGCAAGGCGGGTACAGTGAATGCGGGACTGCTGACCCGCGCCGACGCCGATAGCCTGTCCGTCATACGCATAGCAAACCGAGTTTGACTGTGTGTATTTCAGCGTAATCAGCGAAATAATCAAGTCGCGCTTCGCACCGTCGGGAATCGTTTTGTTTTCGGTTACAACATTGGAAAGCAGAGACTCGTCTATTTTAAAATTGTTTCTGCCCTGCTCAAACGTCACGCCGAACACCTGTTTGTGTTCCTGCTCCGCCGGAATATAGTTTTCATCAATACGAACAATATTATATTTTCCGCCGCGCTTGCTCTTCAGGATTTCGAGCGCCTCATCCGTATAACCGGGCGCAATGACGCCGTCCGACACTTCACGCTTAATCAGGCGCGCGGTAACTGTGTCGCATATGTCCGAAAGCGCGATCCAGTCGCCAAACGAACTCATGCGGTCGGTTCCCCTGGCGCGCGCATACGCGCAGGCAAGCGGGGACTGGTCAAGACCGTCAATATCATCCACAAAGCAGGCGCGCTTTAACGATTCGGGCATCGGAAGTCCAACCGCCGCCGATGTGGGGCTGACATGCTTGAATGAAGTTGCCGCCGGCGTCCCGAGCGCCGCTTTCAGTTCTCTAACAAGCTGCCATGCGTTAAATGCGTCAAGAAAGTTGATATAACCGGGTTTGCCGCAAAGAATCTCGATCGGCAGATCGCTGCCGTCCTGCATAAAAATCTTTGCAGGCTTTTGATTGGGATTACAGCCGTATTTCAGTTCAAACTCTTTCATTTTTCTCTCCTCATTGATTCTTATTCACCATGCGGTTCTGCACGCTTCCGTCCGAAAGGCTGACATAACGGACATACAGCGAAATTCGATTTGCCTCGTTCAGATTGCTCCATATCTCCTCGGTGAAAGCATCTATATTATTGGGGATCCGAACACGCTCCGGCTCGCCCGTAAAAGTTGGAATCGGATTGCCGTCATGATTGTAGGTGTGCAGGAAATGACCGAGTCCGGCAAGCGGCGCATAGGAAAACGTAAAGCGGTTGCACGCGCCGCCCGCAGCATCCGCGCTTTTCAAAATATTCATCTTATACGTAAACTGCTCTTTTTCCAAAGTCAGCATGGCGCTGATGCGAGGCGTAAAGTTCGGCGCGTCCGGCTCAAATGTGCGCGTATCGAGCGCATCCTCAAAGCGTCCGCCGTCCTTTATACAATCGTAAATCGTATCAGTCTGATCGCCGTTAGTCACAATCAGGTGATCGCCGACTCGCCGAATCGGCGAATAAATGATCAGAGAGGGATCCTCTACTTTGGAAGCGTCAAACGGATGGATCACAACCTCGTCTCCACGCTCCACAAATACGCGGTTCCGGCTGTTTTCGCTTCGTCCCATGATAAAATACGCCGTGACCGCATAACGCGCGTCCTCGCTCATACCAACGACAATTCCCCGTCCGACATAAGAATTGCCGGCAAGCAGCGTTCCAATGCTTTGCACATCATAAATGCTCATACCATTCCTCCTCAAAAAATGAGGGCAGTCCCCGGAAAAAGGACTGCCCAGACGGTCGGCTCATATTATTTGCCGCTCCCCCGTGGTACTCCACAATTCCGTCGGTCACAGCAAACCTCTTAATTTTTATTTTACTATTGCGCGCCTTTTTTGTCAAGAACAATTTTTGCATAGGCATCAAGTTCCGCGTCGTCATACCCAAAAGCCTTGGCATAGCTGTATGCAATCGTCCATCCCTGCTCCATCGTCGGCGCAAAATGACAATCGCAATTCAGTACAACCGGCAGCCGGTATTGCCGCACGCGGCGCAAAATTGACGGCGCCGGATACGGGACAGACCGAAATCCCCGGCACACCGCGCCGCCGTTAATTTCTACAATCTTTCCGCTGACCGCAATTTTTTCAAGCGCAGTTTCCCACGCCTGCACATAGCGAGGATCGTCCTCGTCAAACAGGGCGTTTCCCTCATTAAATTTGACCAGCGTATCAAAATGCCCGATAATATCCACATAGGGACTGCCTGCAAGTTTTGCCGTCTCGGCAAAATAATCTTCGGCAAAGCGCATCCAGTCGCCATCGTACAAACGCGCAACCCCCGCGCGCAGAATGTCCGCAGACTCGTCAATCGGCAGATATTCCCCGCCTACAGACAAATAATGCACCGAACCGATTATGAAATCATAGCCGAGAGGGCAGTCGTCGCTGTACAGATCCTGTTCAAGCCCACAGAGAATCCGAATTTTTCCCGCATACTCGGCGCGAAGCGCGGCAATTTCCGCCCGGTACGCGGCCGTTTTCTCACGGCTCATGCACCAGTTTTGATCAAATGAAGTAAACGCATGACCCGAAAAACCAACGGCGTCAAAACCGCCGGCAAGCGCCGCTTCCACCATCTCCCGCGCGCTGCTTTGAGCGTCGCAATAGGTCGTGTGCGTATGAAAATTTGTTTTTATCATTTTGTCATTTTTTCCTGCTTGACTTTATGATCAATCACATGGCGGGAAGACAGTTCCCGGCGAATGTCGTCCGCAGAAATGCCCATTTCGGTCATCAGTACCAGCACATGATAAACGAGATCGGAAATTTCATACACCGTCTCTGCGCGGTCGCCCGCCTTACCTGCAATAATCACCTCGGTGCATTCCTCGCCCACCTTTTTCAGGATCTTATCCATACCTTTGTCAAAAAGATACGTGGTATACGACCCCTCTTTTCGCTCGGTCTTTCGCCCCTCAATCAGCTTTTGCAGGCCGTCTATCGAGAAAGGCTCCGCCTCCGACGCTTCAAAAACCGGCTCAAAAAAGCAGGAATCCGCACCGGTATGGCAGGCGGGACCGTCCTTATGCACAAGCACGGTCAGCGCGTCCCTGTCGCAGTCCGCCGTGATCCGCAGGATATGCTGATAATTTCCGCTCGTCTCGCCCTTTTTCCAGAGCGTCTTGCGGGAACGGCTGTAAAAGCAGGTCATTCCGGTTTCGATGGAAATTTTCAGGCTCTCTCGGTTCATATAAGCCAGCGTCAGCACCCGGCCGGTGTCAGCGTCGGTCACAATCGCGGGAATCAGGCCGTTTTCGTCAAATTTCAGCGTTTCAATATCAAACATAATTAAATCCTCACATTGATATGATTTTCCCGGAGCGCACGTTTGAGTTCCGGGATTTTTACCGTGCCGAAATGAAAGATAGAGGCGGCAAGCCCTGCGTCCACCGCCGGCAGCGTCTGAAAGAGCGTCACAAAATCCGCAATGCACCCGGCGCCGCCCGAAGCAATCACCGGCACATGTACCGCACGGGAAACCGCATCGAGCATTTCCAGATCAAAGCCGCTGCGCACGCCGTCTGTATCGATGGAATTGAGCACAACCTCTCCCGCGCCCTCTCCCACGCAGCGGCGCAGCCATTCAACCGCCTCAAGGCCGGTATCCACGCGACCGCCTTTAGCGAAAACATGCATTTGACCGCCGACACGTTTGACATCCGCCGAAATGACCACGCACTGACTACCGTATTTCTTCGCCGCCTCGCCGATCAGCAAAGGATTATCAATCGCGCCCGTATTGACGCTGACCTTGTCCGCGCCGCATTTGAGCACACGGTCAAAATCTGCAACCGACCGAATGCCGCCGCCCACTGTCAGCGGAATAAAAATCTCAGACGCGACGGCGCACAGAATATCCGTAAACAGCGCGCGCCCCTCAGCCGAGGCTGTAATATCATAAAAAACCAATTCGTCCGCGCCGCTCTCACTGTACAGGCGAGCAAGCTCGACCGGCGAGGACACATCGTTCAAGTCCTCAAAATTGACTCCCTTGACCACGCGGCCGTCCCGAACGTCAAGGCAGGGGATAATCCGTTTTGTAATCATTTTGCAGCCTCTAAAGCCTCCTTTAAGTCAATCGCGCCGGTATAATAGGCTTTGCCGATGATCGCGCCGTGCAAATCAAGCGAGCGGAGCGCCAAAATATCCTCCATGGAGGACACGCCGCCCGAGGCAATCAGATTCACAGTATAACGTTTTGCAAGCGACGCATACAGTTCGCGGTTGGTTCCGCGCATGGCGCCGTCGCGCGAAATATCGGTGCAGATAACGGTAGAAACGCCCATTGCCTGCATTTTTTCAAAGAAAGTATCGGCAGTATACGTGCTTTTCTCCGTCCAACCGCGTATAGCGACATACCCGTCCGCAAGATCCGCGCCGACTGCCACACGCTCGCCGAAGCGCTCGACCGCGCTTTGCAGAAATTTTTCATCCGTAACGGCCGCCGTACCGAGAATTACACGCCCCGCGCCCGCCTCCAGATATGTTTCGGCCGTCTCCATATCCCGAACGCCGCCGCCGATTTCCAAAAATAAATCCGTCTGTCCGCAGATACGCCGGACGACCGGCAGATTCGGCGTTCCGCCGAAGCGCGCGCCCTCAAGGTCAACCACATGAATAAATCGCGCGCCCGCACGTTCAAAGTCCTTAGCAACCGAAACCGGATCATCGCTGTACACCGTCATCTGCGCATAGTCGCCTTTATACAGGCGCACGGCCTTGCGCGCATACAAATCAATCGCCGGGAAAATATTCATATACCCGCCTCCCCGCAAAACGCGCGCAGAATCGCAAGTCCGATCTTCCCGCTTTTTTCAGGATGAAACTGACAGCCGTACACATTTCCCCGTGCGACAGCCGCCGTCAGGGGCACGCCGTATTCGGTCACGGCAATCGTCGCCGCGCCGCAGTCCATCCCGGCAAAAGAATGGACAAAATAAACGTAATCCCCATCCTGAATGTACCGAAACAGCGGACTGTCCCGCTCGGTAAAATGAAGCGCGTTCCAACCGATATGCGGGATTTTCAGATCTTTCGGAATTACCTTTGAAATCGGGCGCACACTGCCCGGAATTAAACCAAGCCCCGTATACTCGCCGTATTCATAGCTCTTCTCAAACAAAAGCTGCATACCAAGGCAAATACCGAGCAGTGGTTTGCCCTTTCGCGCTTCCTCGCACACAACCCGATCAAGCCCTCCGCAGCGAAGCTTTTCAGCCGCGTCCGCAAAAGCGCCGACGCCGGGCAGCACAAGCCTGTCCGCCGCGCGAAGCGTTTTTTCATCACCGCTGACGCAGACCTCGGCGCCCACTGCACGAAGCGAGGACACAAGCGAAAACAGATTCCCCACGCCGTAATCTACAACCGCGATCATTCAAGCACTCCTTTGGTTGAAGGAATCTCATCCGAGTGCGCGGCGTCCGTCGCCACAGCGGCGCATAGACTGCGCGCCACAGATTTGAACGCCCCCTCAATAATATGATGGGCGTTTTCGCCGGCCATTTGCCAGATATGCAGCGTCACCCCCGCATGGCGTACAAACGCAAGCCAAAATTCCTTTACGAGTTCAGTATCAAACGTCCCGACCTTTTCAGCAGGAATCCGCAGACCGTAGCAAAGCAGACCACGGCCGGAAAGATCGGCCGCGCTTAAAACCAGCGCCTCATCCATCGGAAGCAGGAAGCTGCCGTAGCGCTTGATCCCGCGCTTTTCGCCGAGCGCGCGCGCAAACACTGTGCCGAGGCAGATACCAATATCCTCTACCGTATGATGATCGTCCACCTGCACATCCCCCGCGCATTTTACGGTCAAATCAAAATTACCGTGTTTTGCGAAAAGCGTGAGCATATGATCGAGAAAACCGCAGGTCGTGTCGATGTTGCTCTTGCCGCAGCCGTCCAGATTCAGCGAAAGACGTATCGCAGTCTCCGCAGTCACGCGGTTGATTTCAGCTGTTCTCATTATTCTCCTCCTTTAAAATCTCCTGCACCGCGCGAAGCAGCACGGCGCATTGCGCATCGGTGCCGACGGTGATTCGGTTATAGTCCGCAATGCGCGGCGCTTCAAAATGCCGCACCAAAATACCGCGCGCCCAAAGCCGACGGTAAAGTTCCCCGCCGCCTATGCGCTCGCTCTTCGCAAATACAAAATTGGCAAGTGAGGGCAATACCGTGAAGCCCATCTCGGAAAGTCCGTCCGTCAGGACGTCTCGCGTTTTCATAATTTTTTTGCAGTTTTCCGCATAATATATATCCTCTGCAATCGCCGCCTCCCCTGCCGCCAGCGTCATACGGTTGACATTATACGGATTAGTGGAAAACTTCATGCGGTTCAAATCCGCAATCAGCCCCGCATCGGCAATGGCAAAGCCGAGCCGCGCACCCGCCATGGAGCGAGATTTGGAAAAGGTCTGCACAACCAACAGATTCGGATACCGTCCGACCAGCGTACAGGCGCTCTCCGCTCCAAAATCCACATATGCTTCATCAATAACGACCACATTTTTCGGGTTGCTGCGGACAATCTCCTCAAGCTCGCCAACCGGAAGCGCACGGCCGGTCGGCGCGTTTGGATTTGCAATCACAATCAGCTTGTTTTTGCCGCAGTAATCCCGAAAATCCAGCGTAAAATCATCCCGCAGCGGAATAACCTCTGCGTCCACACGATGCAGCGCGGCAAAGACGCTGTAAAAGCCGTAGGTCACGTCCGCAAAGACCGCCTGCCGCTTCTCTGTGCAAAACGCCATAAAAGCAAAATTTAAAATATCGTCCGATCCGTTGGAAACAAACACATTCTCCGGCAAAACGCCATAGCGCGCGGCCAGACTTTTGCGCAAAGCCAGGCAATCCGGGTCGGAATACAGCTGCAGCCGCGCCGCCTCCGCTCCGACCGCCGCCGATACGCCGGGAGACGGCGGATACGGCGACTCATTTGTATTGAGCTTAATAAAAGTCTGTCCGCGCGGCTGCTCACCGGGGGTATAAACCTCCAGCTTTTGATAATCGGAATGCAAAAAACCGCTCATTCCATCTCCTCCAGCCGAACGGTCGCGCTGCGCGCATGTCCGTCCAGTCCCTCCTCCGCGGCAAAGCGCGCCACGTCGCGCGCAACCGCGGTGAAAGCCTCTTTAGAAAAATACGTATACTGCGATTTTTTGATAAAATCATCCACCGAAAGCGGACTCGAAAAACGCGCCGTACCCGAAGTCGGAAGCGTGTGATTCGGTCCGGCAAGATAATCGCCGAGCGCCTCCGGGCAGTTTCTGCCCATAAAAATCGACCCCGCATGTTTTACTGCCGCCAAATAATCAAACGGATTGTCCACCATAAGTTCAAGATGTTCAGGCGCGATCTCGTTGGCAATGTCCACCGCGCGCATCAGATCGTCGGCTACGATGATTTTGCCGTTGTTGTCAATCGACACACGGGCAATCTCGGCTCGCGGCAAAAGTGCAAGCTGCCGCTCAAGCTCGGCGGAAACCGCGTTTGCCAGTTCCATGCTGTCCGTGACCAGAACCGCGCTCGCCAGTCTGTCGTGCTCGGCCTGCGAAAGCAGATCTGCCGCGACATGCGCGGGATTCGATTTTCCGTCCGCAACCACCAAAATTTCCGACGGACCCGCGATCATATCAATCGACACCCTGCCGAACACCTGCCGCTTGGCCTCGGCCACAAACGCGTTTCCCGGACCGACGATTTTATCCACCTGCGGAACGCTCTCCGTTCCATAAGCCAGCGCGGCTATTGCCTGCGCCCCGCCTACGCGGAATACCCTGTCCACGCCGGCAATCCTGGCCGCCGCAAGGATTGCGGGATTGACCTTGCCGCCGTTTGAGGGAGGCGTAACCATGACCAGCATACCGCAGCCTGCAATTTTTGCGGGAATGCTGTCCATCAGCACCGTGGAGGGATAGGCCGCCGTGCCGCCCGGCACATACAGTCCCACACGCTCAATCGGCGTAATCCGCTGTCCCATAACCACGCCGTCCCGCTCACAGGAAATCAAGCTTTCGCGCACCTGTTTCTGATGAAACGCGCGGATATTGTCCGCCGCGCGTTCCATCACGCGAACTAATTCCGGCGAAACTTCGGCGACCGCAGCCTCGATCTCGGCACTGGTCACTTCAAGCGCGGACAAGCGAACGCCGTCAAATTTCTCGCAGTAGCGATAAAGCGCCGCATCCCCGTTTGTCCGTACATCGGCTAAAATATCCGAAACAATGTCCTCAACATCGACCGCAGACTGCGCACGGGCAAACAGCGCACGGTTGTTCACCTCGCCGTATTTGTAGATTTTAATCATATTGCACCCGCCTTTATGCCGCCGAGCGCGGCGGCGATCTTTGTAATTTTTTCGCTCTTAAACTGAAAGCTCGCCTGATTGGCGATCAGACGCGCGCTGATTGGAACAATCGTTTCGATCGGCTGCAAATTGTTTTCCCGCAGCGTTGCGCCTGTTTCCACAATATCCACAATCACATCCGAAAGTCCGAGAATCGGCGCAAGTTCGATCGAACCGTTCAAATGGATGATGTCGATGTCCCGGCATTTTTCCGCATAATAGCGCTGCGCAATCGCCGAAAACTTGGTGGCTACCCGAAGCGTCCGTTCGGGATCGTCGCAGAAATCCGTTTTTGCCGCGACCGCCATCCGGCACTGCCCCATACCGAGATCCAAAAGCTCATATACACGCGGCGCATACTCAAGCAAAATGTCCTTGCCGCAAACGCCGATATCCGCCGCGCCGCGTTCGACATAAATGGCAACGTCCGAAGGCTTTACCCAGAAAAAACGAATGCCCGCCGCCGAATTTTCAAAAATCAGCTTCCGGTTATTTTCACGAATGGCCGGGCAGTCATACCCCGCCGCTTCAAACGCGGCATACGCCTTTTCACCGAGCCGCCCCTTGGGCAGCGCAATATTAATCCAGGTGCTCAACGTTTTGCGTCCTCCCTCCCGAAAGTCTGATCAGTCTGCGGTAACGTAATCCCTCCGGAACCGTGCGCGCCGCAAACACTTTTCCCGCATCGGAAAGCCGTCTCACGGCCTCAAGCACCGCTGAGGCGCTGTCCTCCTCCGTGTACAGCAGCAGCGTATCCACGTCATAAGCCGGACGCTCGCCGCCTAGCCGTTCGATCTGGTCCAAATACACGGCAAAGCCGATGGCGCCCGCCTTTTTACCGAGGCGCTGCATGAGACGGTCATAGCGGCCGCCCGAAAGCACGCTTGCCGGAACGCCGTCCACAATGCCGCGGAAAACAAGCCCGCTGTAATAGTCCATATTGTTCGCCACCGAAAAATCAAGACGCACATGCCCGCAAAGTCCCTCAGCCTCAAGCGCACCGCAAACCGCACGCATCTCAAGCAGCGCCGCGTTCGACATAGTATCCGTACAAAGCGGTTCCAATTCTGCAAACGCATCTGCCGGTTTCCCGTAAATCTGCGCAAGCGCGCAGAGCCGTTCGCACACCGCCTCATTGCCGTCCGCATCGAAAAACACTTCCCGAATGCCGTGCGCATTACGTTCTCCGAGACAAGCAAGCGCCCGCTCGCACGCACCGGCGTTCAGTCCGCTCTCTGCAAGAAGACCGGCCGCAATCCCGGTATGCGACAGCGCCAGCACAAAGCCGTCCGAAATCACCGAAAGGCTGCGCAGCGCAAGCGAGACAACCTCGCATTCGCTGTATAAATCAATGTCCCCGATACATTCAAGCCCCGACTGCATAATTTCCCGGAACGTATGCGTCCCGTCCGAAACGCGGTACACATTTTCGTTATAATACAGTTTTTGCGTGGCGCCCTGAAGCGCCGGCGCATTTTTCACAATCGAAAGCGTCACATCAGGTTTCAGCGCCATCAGGCGTCCGTTTGTATCATTAAACGTAATTACCCGGTCGCTGATAAGAAAATCCTTGTTGCGCACGTAAAAATCGTATTCCTCAAATTTGCTCATCTTGAACTGGGAATACCCGTATTTTTTATACAGCGCGCGCAGGCGGAACACGACTGCCTCCTCGTATTTGAGGACTGTTTCAAGCATGATCCGAATCCTCCCCGCCCCGCATACGGTCAAGCGCCAATCGATAGCCGCCGCTGCCATAATTCAGACATTTGTTGACGCGGCTGATTGTCGCCGTGCTTGCGCCGGTCTCTTTTGAAACCTCACTGTACACGCGCCCCGCATCCAGCATACGCGCCACATCAAAACGCTGCGATATTTCCAAAATCTCATTAATCGTACAGGCATCCTCGAAAAAGTGATAGCATTCCTCTACTGTACGGAGCGTAAGAATCGCCCGAAACAGGACGTCTACCGTTTCGCTGTGCAGCTTATCCATACCCAAACCTGCCTTTCGGAATTTTACTTTATTATTGTAGCGCTTTAACTTGCTAAAGTCAATGGGTATGGCAAAATTTTTTCAGAGATTTTTTTGACCGTATCGGCGTTCAAAAAAAGCGCCAACGCCGCATACATCAAAACATGAAAAGTATGCCTTTGTTCTGCACCTTTTTCGGCATACGGCATATATTAAGAATGGGCGGCAAACTATTCCTCCACTTTGCCCGCGAGTGTCTTTTTTCCGCCCGGGAGAGCCGATTTTCATCGGCTCTCCTATATTTTTTCTGCCCAAGCGCGGTTTTGACCGAAAAAATTCATATGTAACTGCGGATATGCCCCATCCGAACCGTCATTTTCTCTTCTTTTTTATGAATATTCTATAGACTTCAGCTTTTTTTGAAATAAGATTGAAAAAACGCCCCATACTATGGTAAAATATACTGACAGGGTTTTAGAAAGGCAGGAATCCGCATGAGCAATATCTGGCACGATATGAATCCCAAGCGCATCACGCCGACCGATTTTGAATGCGTAATCGAAATCACCAAGGGTTCAAAGAAAAAATATGAACTGGATAAGGAATGCGGACTGCTCCGTTTGGATCGTATTCTGTACACGTCGACGCATTATCCGGCAAACTACGGATTTATTCCGCGCACCTACGGCGACGACAACGACCCGCTCGACGTGCTTGTGCTGTGCAGCGAATCCATCGAGCCGATGACGCTTGTCCATTGCTATCCGATCGGCGTAATTTCCATGATCGACAACGACCGCAACGATGAAAAAATCATTGCGATTCCATTCAACGATCCAACCTACAACCAATACCGGAGCATCTCCGAACTTCCCACGCACATATTCGATGAAATGCGCCATTTCTTCAGCGTTTACAAAGCGCTTGAAAACAAGGAAACCGCAGTTAATGAGGTCAGCGGCCCCGATGAAGCCATCCGCATTATTTCAGAGGCAATTTCCCGGTATATCGACGAATTTTGCAAATAAGCGCTTCTGCGCTTTTAATAAATAAACATAAGGACGAAAAAATGACAAACATTGCGATACTTGGACTCGGTGTCGTTGGCATGGGCACCGCCGATCTTCTGGAAAAAAACAAAAATTTAATCTCCGGACGGCTCGGAGATGAGATTCACATCAAGTATATCCTCGACCTGCGCGATTTCCCGGATACCCCCTATGCAGACAGAATCGTACATGACTTTGAATGCATTCGCCGCGATCCGGAAATCAAATTGGTTGCCGAAATGATGGGGGGCGCGCATCCCGCTTATGATTTCACCAAAGCCTGCCTCGAAGCCGGAAAGAGCGTTGTAACCTCTAATAAAGAAGTCGTGGCAACGTTCGGCGCGGAACTGCTCGCCACAGCTCGCAAATACGGCGTGACCTATGCCTTTGAAGCCAGTGTCGGAGGCGGCATCCCGATTATCCGGCCCCTCTCAAAAGACTTTGTCTCAAATGAAATTTCGGCAATCAGCGGCATCCTCAACGGAACAACCAACTATATTCTGACCGAAATGCTCGAAAAGAACAAGAGCTACGGCGACGCGCTGACGGAAGCACAGGCAAAAGGCTTTGCCGAAAAAGACCCGACAGCCGATGTGGACGGCATTGACACCTGCCGCAAAATCTGCATCCTTACCGCAATGGCAACCGGCATTTTACCGGATGCAAACCATGTAAAAACCGTTGGCATCCGAAACATCGACGAAGCAGACGTTAAACTGCTTGCGCACACCGGCGCATCCGTCAAGCTGCTCGGCCGCATGACGGTATCCGACGGCAAGCCCTGCTGCATTGTCGCCCCGTTCGCAGTGTTTGCGCAAAATCCGCTCGCACACGTCAGCGGCGTATTCAACGGAATTATCGTACACGGCGAAACACTCGGCGACACCATGTTTTACGGTCAGGGCGCGGGCGCCGAGCCGACGGCGAGCGCGGTATGCAACGATATTGTTTCTATTCTCCGGGACGGTGTAGACAGCTTTGCGCCGGTCTTTACGCCGGCTGATCAAAGCAGCATACACTCCTCCGAGGCATTTCGCTGCCGTCGGTATATCCGCACGGACAAAAATATCTCGGAAGTCATTCGGCGTTTCGGTCCGGTTCAAACACTGGACGGCGCGTTTATTACGGAGCGCGCATTTTCAGAAAAAGAATTCAACGCCCTCTCCGCGGACTTTGAACCAAAATCCACGCTCCGCGTATTCTGATAGTGGGCTGAAATACGGAAATCCTACCGCGAAAAGCGCGGGTCGGGCGCAAGTATGCCGCCCGACCCTTTTTTCTTCCGTTTGCCCGCAATACGGAGAATTGTTTATGTATCTAACCGACATACGCGGATTTTCCTCGAAATCCGACATCTGTTTATATCTTTTCACACGCGCCGAGATGCCCTCCGTGCTCGGACGCATTTTAGAAGCAAACGGCCGCCTGGAGGCGCTTTCACTCGCCGGCGACTGTCTGATTGTGGGCACCACATGCGAACTGGAAACCGAGCGAAAGCGAATATTTGCAAAAATCACCGTACACGGCATGGGCATTCTCGGTGACAAGGGCATTTCACGCCACTTCGCGCAGTTTTGCAGACTTTATTCGGTCAATCCGTTTTTGACCGCTTTTTCCGACATGGGAATTTCCTTTTTCGTGCCGGAAGCGGAACGGATACGCACCTTAGACGCCCTCTGCGAATACTTTCCGATGTGGGCATAGAACCGTTTATGCTCGGTAATCACTTTTTTTGAACATATCAGCACGGCGGCCGTGTTCAGAAGCATCATCACACAAAGCAAAAAGTCCGAAACCGTCCATACAGCCGCAGGCGCGGCTACAGCGCCGATAAACAGCGACAGGCAGTAAAAAATCAAATACGCTTTTTTTGCTGCAGCGGAATCCGTAAAATACACAAGACTCTGCACACCGTAGTATCCGAAAGAAACGATGGTCGCAAATGCAAACAGGAATACAAATACGCTGAGGATTCCGCCCGCCGCCGCGCCGAAAAAGCGCTCAAAAGCGCGGGCACAGATCAAAACGCCCCCGCCTCCGATTTTAGAGAGATCGCTGCCGAGCGTCAGCAAAATCACAAAGGCCGTCAGCGTACACATTAAAATTGTATCGCAAAAAACCTCAAATATGCCGAACAGTCCCTGCCTTGCAGGGACTGTTTCCTTTGAGGAAACATGCGACATGGTAGCCGTGCCGCATCCCGCTTCATTGGAAAACAAACCTTTGACGATTCCCTGCCGGAGCGCCGGAGAAAGCAAAAAGCCAAGCAAACCAAAGGCGCCGGCAGCCGGGCGGAAAGCATCCCGCACAATCTGCGAAAGTATAGAAGGGATACTTGCGACGTTTGCCGATAGAATCAGCAAAGCTGCGAAACAATATCCCACGCTCATCACGGGAACAATATAGGCCGACAGAGAAAATACATTTACCCGAAAAAAGAACACCATGGCCGCTAAAAGAGAAACCACGATTCCCACCGCAACCGGCGGAATTGAAAAGCCTGATTGCGCCGCCTCCGAAATCGCGCTGCTCTGAATCACACCGCCCATCGCCGCGCTGTCGAAAATCAAAAGCGCGGCAAACAAAGCCGCCGCAACTTTTCCAAACGCTTCTTTTATATAATAGGGGGCGCCGCCGAAAAATCCTTTTTCCCCGGATTTGCGCGTCGCCATCGCAAGG
>CATYXQ010000021.1 GCA_958414825.1 uncultured Eubacteriales bacterium
AATGTTGAATCAGGAACATATTTACCATGTGCTTCTTTCACTTCCAAACTATTGACATAATTCCCAATCTCATGATAGTCGCATTTTCTGATTGACCAAGGGATAATTTTTTCCCCTTTTATTTTCGCGCAATAACAATGTTTCTTCAACCGATTTCTTCAAAAAATTTGCAGGATATAAATAAAAAATTTCACTTCTTTTGTCTGTAACAAATCCTATGCCGCTTCATACTATGATAGCAGGGGACACCGTTCCCCCCGAAAGGAGACATAATATGAATAACTGCTTTTGCAATCTCTTCGACAACAACTGCATTTGGATCATCATCATCGCGCTGCTGATTCTCTTCTGCTGCTGCGGCGGTTAATTAGAAGCTGCTCCATATATACTTCGTTGAGATATAAAAACAAAGGCTGCTTTCGGGCAGCCTTTGTGAGCGTTAAAAACAAGTTTTTGAAATAAATCAAGGTGAGAACATTCGGCGCCATTGCTTTTGGACGACGCTCGCATATTGCGTCACTTTAGATGCGTATATGGATTCAGCCCCATTTGGAAACATATTCGCGATTACAAGGCGTCATAGCCGCCTTGTAACCGAAATTTCGATTAAGACTGCGCTCCCTCAAAAGCAAAGATCTTCCGAAATACGTCCAGAGAGTACGCATGATATTCTTCAGTGCGCTTCTGCCCTTTTAAAAACGAAAAAGTACTCATGCGCCGAACACAGAGCAGCGTATCCGGTTCCATACCGGCAAGTACGGAAAAATATTGACCGAACGCCGTATCCGACAGACGAATGCTGTATTCATCATACGCTTTATCCGGCACAAAACCGAGCGCCTCTTCCAGAGACAAAAAACCGCCCGCCGATTTCACATCGGCATACAGCCATGGATCTACCAGGCAAATGACTGCATCGCCGGCCAGAATCTGCTGATCGAAAACCGTTCTGTTATTGGCAAAAAACTCATAATTGACCGCTACGGGTTCTCCAGCGGCATTCGCCTTGGCAATCTCACCCGCAATCTGCTCGTCAGAAAGGATATAAATATCAATCAGTTCGGCGCGGGCAAGACCGTCCCCCGTGCGATCCTCAAGCATAGAGGAAAACGCGGCTTCAAACGCGCGCGCATCGGTCTGGCCGAATTTATACGGCCCGGCATATAAAATATACATGTCCGCATCTTCACTCGACGCATACTGCACGATACACACGGTCAGTGTAAATACAATAAAGCTGATAATAATCACTTTCCATTTATGGTGATACCAAAAATTATCCAACCAACGAAATGCTTTTGCCCCCGGCTCTCCGGTCGGCGCCAATTTATCTGTTTCGGTATTCCCTTGCTTATGGTTCATGGCTCTCCTTTCGCCCTGCGGCAGCTTCACACATAAAATCCGCAAAATGAAATTCTACACAAAACAAGTACCGAAACAAACAGAGCATGAATTTCATTTTGACATCAAAACGGATATAAATAGTATATCATGCCCTGCTTCAATAGTCAATCATATACGTCACATCAAGGAAAAACGAAACAATCAAACTTTTCATGAGAGCGGGAAGACTGAAATTTTTTTACTGAGTGAGAAAGAATACAGCGCGTTTGTAAGATTTATCGCGATCTTATCTTCATCGGGTTCCGCTCTGCTAACCGTCAATTTTGGATAGGCGTCCTTTGAGCTATAAGCGGAAATATTGATCGAAACCAACAATGCCATGATAAAAATCAAGAATCCTGTACAAAATTTTTCATCATTTTTATGATTTCATTTTAACAACCGGCATTTCGGTCATGCGGAGTTTGGCGCAGCCATACGGAATCAGTTCGACTTCTTTGGGAGCGGAAAGCGCAATTCTTGATTTCGGCTTCACATCGGCAACCGTGGTATAGCCGTCCGCATAGTCCCAGTCGATTTGACTTACGCGAGCTTTGAGCGCAATACGCGGATGATTTGAAGAAAACGGAATATCGTCGCCGTTTTTCTCACATACGGCAAAATCGGTTGTGACAAAGCCGTAGCGCCACTCAGAATGCGGAATCAGTTCATAATCGCAGTAAGGGAATCTGCGTTCGACGCCGTTCCGTTCATATTCTCGCTTGCGGTATTCTGTCCGAATCGGAAGGGAAAACACCAGGGGACCATATTCCGCGACTTTGAGGCCATTCGGACGGTTTTTCGAGCGGGGCGTATCGGAAAACGCAAGTTCAATCGAAGTTTCGCCCTCCCAAGTACGCCCAAATGACAACATGCCTCGCTTTTGCACAGGCATACCGTCAACGGTTACGGATTTTGCAAAACCGGGAAGCCGCACTTTCAAAACGAAATTTACGGGCGCATCGGTTTTGACAATCAGACGGGCGCTGTGTCGGAATGGATATTCGGTTTCGGTTGTCACTGTGACGTGCGTTCCGGCTACCGTGGTGGACAGCGTTGCGGGCAGCAACTGCGCCACATGAATACCGCGAGGCATTTTTAAAAATATGTTCATGGCAAGCTTCGGCCATCCCTGATTGAAGTTTGCGGTACAGCATCCGAAATGCGGTTCAAGTCCAAATATATGAGCGCCGGAGCCGTTGGTGCGGAAAAAAGATTTTCCGGGGAAAATGGTACAGTCAATCTGGTTGACCATCTGATCGTACTGATGTGCCCACATATCGTCGGAAATGGTTGCGGGCAGCGCATTGAACGCCGCCTTTTCCAGTCGGTCTGCCCATACGCGCTTGCCGGTGAGGGCATAGAGCATCTCGCAGGAGTACATCAGTTCGACTACGCTGCAAAGTTCGGTTCCTCGGTTGTTTGCGATACCGGATAAACATTCGTCGCCAGTAATTGTGCCCACTGCGGTTCCGTTGTACCGGACAAGCTGTTCCCAAAGCCATTCTCCGCGCCCTGTGTTCGGTTCATCCAGCAGCTTTGCGGTGACCGCCTCATATTTTATCATCATGCAAAGATTTACGACATGCGTTTCAAAAGTCCATTTGTTCAGCGGACGCTTCCAAGCCTCGATATACGCATTATAGTCAACCCCTTGCTCACGCAAAAGCCGAGCCAGAGAGCGAATCCATTCTTCATGGCGTCGGTCGTAGAGAAAAGAGAGAGGAATCATGCACTCAAACCAGCGGAATTTTCCCCATTTGAACAGTTGTACCCTCCCCGATTTCAGCATATTATAAAGGCATTTCATTGAACGGTAAAGGGAATCGTAAACACGTTCATCTCGCGAAAAATCAAAATAAAGCGCAAATACTTTGCCGATAAGAAAGAACGCCCACACATCGTATTTTTCACGTTCTTCATCCGAACACGGACAAATCCAGCCGTCCTCTTTCTGCCGCTCAATAATCGCGTCGATGTACCGCGCCGCGCGCGCTTTCATATCCTTGTCGTCAAGAAAATAGGCAAGCGGTATAAAGCCGTCGAGCCAATACGGAACGCGTTCCCAGCCCTCGCGGTCGCCGCCGATCCATGCGCTGTCGCGTACATCCGGCCAGATTTTGTCAAGATTCCCCGAAAGTCCCGCCGCCTGTATTTCAAGCTGTCGGCGCAGCCATCCCCCGGGTTTGATTTCGTTTCCGCTAAAATATTGATACATCGTATTTATCCTTTCGTGTTTGTCTACCTAATCATAGCATCTTTTTTATACCGTGGCAATAAACAAAATACATTTAAACATTGCAAATATTACGATAAATCTTTACTTTAGCACTTGCAAGTGTGAAAAATGAGTGGTACAATTGGCATATAAAATGAAAGTTTGAAGGTGGATTTTATGTTGAATATGGACGGATGTCACACCTATCGTTTCTCTTCTTTTCGTTTTTTTCAAAAGCATGAGCATCATATGGAACGCACCTTCCGAGAGGACGTGCTGCTGCTCGTGATGGACGGAACACTCCGCTTTTGCGAAAATGACGCCCCTGTTGAGGTCGGCAAAGGCGAATTCTACATTCAGCGCAGATGGATGCATCAGTCCGGTCCCGAAGAAAGCGACATGCCGAAGTATTTTTTTATTCATTTTGTAGGAGACTTTGCCTCTTCAAAAAATATGCTGCCCCTGCGCGGCGAAGCGAACATGACAGCGCTGTTCCCTCTGATGCAGCAGCTTGAGACCCTGCGCGTTTCGGGCGCGCCCGAAGTCTTGAAGTGCGCCGTATTTTATCAGATTTTATCCGAACTCTTCAATACCGTAAAATCTTCGCCGTCAAGAGAACTTATGGTCAAAGTGATGACGCTTGTTTCCATGGATATGCGGCGCACGCTCACCCTGGAAGATATAGCCGCAAGCTGCGGGTACAGCCGAAATCATATCATTTACGCCTTTAAGCGTGAAACCGGCATGACGCCTTACGCCTATATTTTACGGCTGCGTCTGGACGCGGCAAAAAATCTGCTTATGAATTCACAGCTTTCGGTAGAACAGATTGCCGTTGAGTGCGGATTCGGAAATTATATAAATATGTATAAGGAATTTAAACGGCAAGAGCATTGTTCACCTACAAAATGGCACAACGCCGGAAGATAACCGGATTTCCTTTATAAAACTTGCAAATATCACGATTACATTGAAAATAGTCTCAACTTACCAAAACCGTATTGCTTTCTGAAAATCCATGGGGTAAGATTAAAATATGAATTGCAGAAAGTAAATTTATTTTGATAAAAGAATACATATTTGGAGGAGATTATGAAAAAATTATTATTTCTGCTGGCGCTTTGTATGCTGGTGTCTGGACTGCTTGTTTCGTGCAAAGATCCCGATCAGTCTGATGAAACCGGCAAGACTTCCGATACCGCGGTCACAACAACCGAGCCGGCGGAAGACACGCCGGATGTTCCGGATGCATATGAAGCAAATATTGAGGGAGACTTTCACTTTCTCGTAGCAGGAAACTGGGCGTGGAACGATTATGCGTCAGAGGGACTTGAAAGCACCGTTGTGGACGCCGCGATTTATCGCCGCAATATGTATATGCTCGACACATACGATGTAAACATTACCAATGAAGACGTTGTCGCATTCTCCAGCGCGATGGGCAGCGGCACCGGATTTAAGAAGCTGTATACCGAGTATATGTTGGGCGATAACACATACGACGCCGCTATGATCGGTACTTACGACGTTGCAAACCTTGCGTACAGCGGCGTTCTGCACGATCTGAACGATATGCCGTATATTGATCTCGAAAAGGATTATTGGGATCAGAAAGCCAACGATGACCTTTCAATCAAGGGTAAAATGTATTATTCTACCGGCGATATTTCCCTCAGCGACAACCGAAGCACGCACGCACTGATGTTTAACAAGGAAATGATTCAGATGTACGGTCTTGAAAATCCGTATGAGCTTGTCAAAAACAATCAGTGGACGCTTGAGAAGTTTGGTGAAATGGTAAAGGCCGTAGGCGAAGACATAAACCAGGACGGCGTGTATACAAAAGTGGACAGAGTGGGGCTTCTATCCGCAGTGGACAATAACATTGCGATTTTGGCTGCGGCCGGTGAAAAGATTGCCTCCATTAATGAAGAGGGCGAGATTGAACTGACGCTCTACAGCGAGCGTACCGTCAATCTTTACGACGATTATCTCGCCATTGTGAGAGATCACACGCACACGTTTAACTGGCAGATGGACTATCAGAAAGGTACATACGGCAATGTGGCGACTACTCGTGAGCTTGCCGATATGATGAATACAAACCGAGCCCTGTTTTACTTCCATATGCTGTTCATCACGGATGAACTGCGCAACATAGATACCGATTTCGGTATCATTCCATATCCTAAATATAATGCTGAACAGGAAGATTTCGGTCATTTGGTAAGCGCATGGCACAGTCAGTTTGTCTGCGTACCCGAGGGCAGCAAAAACTATGAACGCACCGGTATGATCCTGGAAATTCTGGCATATCAGGGAAAAAAGCTGCTTACGCCCGCATATTATGAAAATACCTTGATTGGTAAAAATACCCGCGATGAAGAAAGCGGCGAGATGCTCGACATTATTTTTGCAACCCGCGCCTACGACGTCGGCTATTATTACGCGCTTGGCGGCTATAAGGATTTGATCGGCAAGATTCTGATTAACAACATGTCCCTTACCACTATTTACGAGGCGAACCGTTCTGCGGCCGAATCCAAAATGAAATCCATTAACGAGCTTTTTGCACAGGATATAGCGCAGTAAACGCAAACCGAATATACGGAGGGAGAATATGAGAAGGAAAAATTTTACGGCCGTACTGGCACTGATTGCGATTTTGCTGATCGGCGCGATGGTTACAGGCGTGGTGTATTCTATGAAAAACAGCGATGATGGGAAAACAACTCCCGATGAGCGTACTCAAAACAGCACGAATACAGACAATTCGGTATCCCCCGAAGCACCGACGGTCTACTATATACGAGACGGAGGAAGCGGGGACGGATCGAGCGTGGAAAATGCAGGGGCGTCGTTGCAGGACGCATATGCCGCAGTAGGAAGTACCGGAGGTACGATCGTCGTTACCGGACGATACACGCAAACCGAGGCGTTCAAAGACATCCGCAATGAGAAGCCGATCACCATAACTTCGCTGTATGACGGCGTAAACTACGCCGAGACCAGGGGCGCGAAGTTTACAATCAAAGCAAACTTCTATTGCGGCGGCGATACGCTTTTTGAAAATATCACAATACGCGCTTCAGGCGAATACCTTTCGATTTTTGCAGATAACCACAGCCTCACGCTCGGCGACGGCATCACCTGCGAACGGGTGCTCGATTTCCAGTACCCCTCTGTCATGGGCGGGTCGCGCTCTGCTATGTTCGGCGCGGCCAGCAATCTCGTAATAAACAGCGGAACCTGGCAGCGAGTCCGCGGCGGAACGGCGGCGGACGGCAGCTTGAACTATGCGGTCCACCTCACCATAAACGGCGGTACGTTTATCGAGCGGCTGACCCTCGGCGATTCACAGTCGCACAGCGGCGACATCACCGCTGTGATCAACGGCGGTACGTTTTATCAGGGTATCTATGCCTCCACACTTTCCAAGGCTTCGGACAGCTTCAGCGGCAAGGTGAATCTGACGCTGAACGGCGGTACATTCTACGGAAAAATAGCGCCCGCCGCATCGAATATCGGAACCTACAGCGGCAGCTTCAACGTCAGCATAAACGGCGGCGAGTTTGCTCATCTTGTCAGTCTTTCGGGTACAGAGGGACTCAGCGGCAGTATGACCTCGACGCTTGATGCAACGATAGACATAACCGAAGAGGAAACCGGAACCTATACCTTTACAAACTATGTTCGTGCGGACGGCGCCGACCCCTGGCTCTTCTATCACGACGGATTCTATTACTATACCTCTACAACCGGGAGCGCCACTCTGAAGCTGGTTAAGGTGGCCAACATCGGCGATTTGATTCATTCAGGCGGCACGGTGATTTACAGCCCTGAAAAAGGAAAGCCCTATTCCGACAGTTCATGGTCTCCCGAAATTCACTATTACACCGACGAGGAAGTCGGTCCGGGCAACGGTGGATGGTACTGTTACCTTGCAGGCGCAGACAATTCGATTACAGAGACGGAGACCGCGCACCGCATGTATGTGCTCAAATGTCTTGACGGCGACAATCTCCTCGGCAGATGGGGCAATCCGGTGACCGGAGAGGTGAACGTACCGCAGATCGTCGATGCGCCCGAGATTGAGAACTTTCACGACACCTGGGCGGCCGGAATGACCGATATCCGCATCGGCGGCAAGGTGTATACCATGTATGTAAGCGTAATCGACGGGAACAACGGGGTACGGTACCAGACCATCAACATTGTCGAGATGACCAATCCGTGGACGATCAGCGGCAAGCCCGAAATCATCTGCACGGCGGAATACGATTGGGAAATCGGCAATCACAAAAAGCTCTATATTGTGGAATGCGGAACGGCGGTATACGGCGAGGACGGAAGCATCTATATTGTCTATTCAGCATGTGGATATTCCACGCCCGACTACAAGCTGGGACAGCTAAAATATCTCGGAGGAGATCCGACGGATAAGCGCAATTGGGAAAAGGCGCCGGAACCGATTCTGTCAAGATCGGATACCATCAACGGATGCGGCAGCGCCTGCTATGTGACCGATACTGCTGGACAGGGATGGATTTGCTACAACGCATATATCGGGGCAACTTCGGGCGGCAACCGATATGCATTTGTGGAACCGTATACCGCAACAGCCGAAAACGGCGTGGTTATCGGCGAGGGCACCCGCCATCCCGCAGACATTGAAACCGTCTATACCGCTCCACTCAATCCTCTCCCACTCAGTAAAAAAATTTCAGCCTTCCCGCTCTCATGAAAAAATAAGATTTAGCAATATTGACTGTTGAAAGCAAATGTGTTATACTGTTTGTGTGCAACAATACCAATTCCGTTACAGGTGGTATTGAAATCATCATTTCAATTTTTGGAGGAAACTATGAAAAGGATTGGCATATTGTTTTCAATCGTACTGATGATAGCGATATTCGCTCCGATGAACGCTTTTGCTGCGGGGAATTATGTATTTATGGATGTTTCCACCGGTAATGTGAATTACAGCGGCCTTACTGCGGACGAAGCAAAAACAGCACTCGGAACATTCGACAGCAATCAAACAATGGCGGTTCTCGGAGAAGCCGGCGGCACAATGATCGTATCCGGAAAATGCAGACCCGGAGGCGATTACACATTTCCTGCAATGACAGGGTCTCTGACCATTACCGCCGTGTGGGAAGGCGTTGATTACCGCATTGAACTTCCTATTGAAAATCCGGCAAGCGGTTCTTTTAAAGCAGCAGGCGGCGCCACATTGACGCTCGGCACGGATACTACATTTACGGATATTATTCTCTTCCAGGAAGACGCGCAAAATACAATTCATGTACCGTCTGGGCTTTCTCTGACCATTACCGATTCAGTAATGGTAGCGACAAAACCGGGAAATGACTATTATTGGGCGGTAGAGGTAGAAAAAGATGCAACATTCTACTGTTCCAAAGATGCTTTTGAAAAGCTGACCATCACCGGGGACGGAACCGTTATCGTAGACGGTCAAACGGTTGATATTACTACAACAGAAGCGACTGCAATTGCAACAGAAACGACTGCAGCCGTAACAACGGAAAAACCGACTATAACCGAAACGGCTGAAGCAACCACCAAAGCAACTGAAAACACCGATGCTCCAAAAGATACAGACCAAGCCGCCGATACAACTGTCGCTTCCGCATCTGCCACCGAAAACAATCCACAAACTACTGATGAAAACAGCGCCCCGGTCGGACTGATCGTCGGCATCGCCGCAGCGGTTGTCGCGATTGCTGCCATCGTATTTGTCATCACAAAGAAAAAACATAAATAAAACCATCTTACTTAAACTGATACCGAACTTCTAAAAAAAAAGCCGACTGCGGGTCAAGTCATTAAGTTTAAGATTTTCTCATGCACGAAAAAATCCACACCCCATCCAAAACGGGGTGTGGATTTTAATATTTTGCACTATCTTTCCAGAGCAAATTCATCAACATACCATCATGTTATAGTACACGACTACTGGGATAGCCAAAACTATTGCTAATTATTTAATCGTCTGAACTTGCTTCCCCGTTGCTTGTTCAATAAAATGACGAAAATCGTCTACTGTACCACCTTGCAAATACCGCTTATCATAAAGTTGTGCGTGGCTTGCGCTAAAAACAAAAACAAAGAAATCAGCAGTTTCCGCAATAAGCATAATTTTATCGTAATTCCATTCAGACTTGCCAATGTCCGTTGTTGAGATAAAGCTATTTTCATAAAATACAGACACAGATTTTTCAGTACCGGGAAGCAAACGTTTTTTAGCCGCATATCCATTTATCCTGTCCTCAAAAAGCAAGGCCATTAAAATCGCAAAAATAGCGATCAATGTAACGATTGTACCAAAATCTAACGCAAAGTTTTTGATGACAAGCAACAAACCGAGAACAGCAGCAATCCACCCGAAGATATGAGAACGGCGGCTATGTTTTCTTCGGATCGTCTTTCTTAATACTTTCGCCATCGAAGTCATTGTTTTCGCATTGTACTGCGTTTCAAAAGTAAACTCCATTATACAATCTTCCACCCTCCAAATGTATTTTATATTATATCATAAAAAATTACATCTGCACACTTCAAAAATATTTCAATTATTTCCGCAAAAGGTGAACCGATTTTGAAATGTGCATTTCAAAACGAAAGCAGGACATTGAAAAAGCACTATCCGTAAAAGATAGTGCCTTTTTGTACTATATCGTACACTCTTAAACAATTTATTAGCAAATAATTTGGTAAATCTATATTGCTGTCACTTCAAAAGCGCAAAATACTGTTGCAAATAACCCTCTCAAAACTGTATATAGTGGTGTTTATTTATCAAGCGGTTTCATGGTCGGAAACAGCAAGACATCGCGAATCGAGGGACTGTCTGTCAGCAGCATAACCAACCGGTCAATGCCAAAGCCAAGTCCGCCCGTAGGCGCAAGGCCATACTCAAGCGCAGTAATATAATCTTCATCCACCTGGGCGGTCGTATTCGGCTCCTCCGCCCGCTTAGCGGCAACCTGACGCTCAAATCTCTGTCGCTGATCGATCGGATCATTCAGTTCACTGAATGCATTTCCCATCTCGCTTGCACAAATAAAATATTCAAACCGTTCGGTAAACGCCGGATCATCCGACTTCTTTTTGGCGAGCGGACTGTTTTCCACTGGGTAATCGTAAATAATGGTCGGCTGAATCAGATTTTCTTCTACAAATCGATCAAACAATTCCACCAAAACCGCGCCGCGCGTCGCATTCGCCGGAATTTCCACTCCCTTGGATTTCGCCTCGTCGCGCGCCTGTGCATCAGATGTCCATGCATAATAGTCCAGCCCGGAATATTTCTTTACCGCCTCGACCATTGTAAGTTTTTCCCAATGCCCCATATCAATCTCAACGCCCTGATACATGATCTTTTCACTGCCGCATACTTTTTTGGCAAGCAAAGTATTCAGTTCAATGACCAAATCCATCATGCCCTTATAATCGGTAAAAGCCTGATACAGTTCAATCGACGTAAATTCCGGATTATGGCGCGTATCCATACCCTCGTTGCGGAAAATACGACCGACCTCATATACCTTGTCAAAACCGCCCACAATCAAACGCTTCAAATACAGTTCGGTTTCGATTCGCAGATACATATCCATATCGAGCGTATTGTGATGCGTCACAAACGGCCGCGCCGCCGCGCCGATTTCAAACGGCGTCAGAATGGGTGTATCAACTTCAAGAAATCCCTTGGAATCCAGATATGCACGGATCTCACGCAAAATCACCGACCGCTTGACAAACGTATCCCGTACCTCCGGATTTACAATCAAATCCACATAGCGCTGCCGATAGCGCAAATCGGTATCCTTAAGTCCGTGAAATTTTTCCGGCAAAGGCAGAAGCGATTTGGAAAGCAAAACAATTTCCTTTGCATGCACCGATACCTCACCGGTCTGTGTGCGGAATACAAATCCCGAAATTCCGATAATATCACCGATGTCATACTTTTTAAAATCGGCATATTCCTCTTCCCCAACATCGTCTCTGCGCACGTAGGCCTGTATTCTGCCCGTACTGTCTGCCAAATGAACAAAACTGGCCTTACCCATTACACGCTTGCCCATTACACGGCCGGCAATGCAGACATCTTTGCCCTCAAACATCTCAAACTGATTGCAAATATCCGCGCTCATGGCCGTGCGGTCATAAACGGTATGCTCAAATGGATTTCTGCCGGCCTCAACCAGCGCCTGCAATTTTGCGCGCCGAACTGCAAGCTCGCTGCCGCTGCCCTGATCGCCGGTCTGTCTCATATCTTCCGTCATATTCTTATCCTTATTTATCAAACTTTTCGGTTGAAAGACATTTTTCCAAGCACTCAACCGTCCAAACGTTCCAGCCGGGAATTGCATCCCAACTGGAAAGTGAACAATGCCCGCTGCTATAATGTAACCAGGCATTCGTTTTTCACGGTGTGTTTGTCCTTAACCGTTTACCTTTACACGTGAAACCGATAAAATGTTCAAATCAAATCCGCCGTTTGGTGAGGCCACTGTCACGGTATCACCCGCGCGTGCACCGATCAGTGCAGCGCCAATCGGCGACTGATCGGAAATTTTTCCGGTCCAAAAATCAACCTCATTGGTACCTACAAGCGTATATTCCGTCTCTTTTCCGTTATCCGAACGAGAAACGCGGACAATTGAACCAACACTGACACGGCTGGTATCGATTTCAGACTCGTCCACGACAATCGCATGAAGAATCAGGGATTCAAGTTCAGAAATTCTGGATTCTACTTTAGCTTGCTCGTTTCTTGCCTCATCATATTCACTGTTTTCCGAAAGGTCGCCGTAAGAACGTGCCGTCGCCAGCGCCTCTTTAACTTCCGCGCGCCGTGTAGTTTTCAGATACTCAAGTTCCTCCACCAGCGCCTGATAGCCGTCTTTTGTATAGTGCATTTGCTTTGCCATATTAATTTCCTCTTTCATATTAAATGATTTTATTTAAAGAGCCTAAGCGCTGCCTGAAGTTGCGCGTCATTTTCATGATCGAGCTTGAACAAATTCACGTTTTTATACGCATCGTCGAGATCTACTTCCACATCCGGCGCAATCCCCACACCCTCGTAATTCGCCGAATGCGGCGGCGTATACATCGCGCTCGAAATGCGCAGCGCGCTGCCATCGTCAAACGGCACAATGGTCTGCACTGTTCCCTTGCCATACGTCGTTGTACCGACCACAAACGCTTTGCCGTAATCCCGCAGCGCCGCAACAAAAAGCTCAGCCGCAGACGCGGTATTCCCGTTAGCTAAGACAACAAACATGCCGGGAAATGCATTCTTATCGGAGGAAATCACCTGCTCGGTACCGTCTTTATACTGTATGCGTACAATCGGTCCCTCCGGAAGCAGCGTATCCAAAATTTCCGTAATTGAGGTCAGTTCACCGCCGCCGTTGTTGCGCACATCCAAAATATATCCGTGCACCACATCGCTCGTTCCCTGTGTGAGCGCCGCTAAAAACTGTTCGGGCGTTTTGTCATTGAAATCCAGCAAACGAATATGCGCAATCGGACGAGCCAGCCCATCTACTTCAATTGTTTCGTACGTGACAACCTGTTCCTCAACTTTACGCCGGGTTACGGTTACGTCAAAAACCTCCTCATATGCTTCCCCACGCGCAACCGTTATCGTAACATCGGTCCCGATCTCACCGCGAATCCGCTTTACAGCTTCATCATAACCGATCTCGGTGATTTTTACACCGCCGACGCCGATAATCACATCGTTCGGAAGCAAACCTGCTTCAAGCGCCGGACTATCGGGCATGACATTCAAAATTTCAATCATGTAAGTCTGCGGATCAAAAGTTACACTGACGCCGATGCCGGCAAACTCACCGCTGTATCCCTCCTGCAACGAAGCATATTCCTCAGCAGAATGATAGGAACCGTATTTATCTCCCGAATACGCCGCAAAACCCACTGCGGCTCCCTCTACCAGATCATCTATATTCAATTCGCCGACATAATAATTCGTATACAGCCACGCCAGCGCATAAATTTTCTCGCTGACCCGCTCGACAATTTCGTCAGCTGGCAATTTTTGAACAATTTCACCGGGCGTTTCAGGCTCGTCAGAGGAATCGGTGTATTCAGTCGGAACCTCTCCCAAGGTCTGATCCCGGACGAAAGAATCACCAAAGATCACCGTAAGCTGAAAGGTAATCGCGCAGGCAATAATAATCAGCAACACGGACAGCCAAATTGAAATTTTTTTTGTCATAATAAACCCTTTCCAAGCTTTCTACAGAAACGTCAGGGCTGAACGACCCAGCCATTGGCGATGGGATCCTCATGCTTGCCGTCCACACGGACTTCAAAATGCACATGTGAACCGGTAGAATTTCCAGTACTGCCCATTTCCGCAATATGGTCGCCCTGCACGACCGAATCGCCGACTTTGACCAAAAGTTTCGAGCAGTGCGCGTAAAGAGTTGAAATGCCGCCGCCGTGATCCACCACAATATAATTGCCGTAGCTGGAATGTGACTGCGCCACAACCACTTTGCCGCTCTGAACTGCATAAATATCGGTTCCAACAGCTGCGGGAATATCAATTCCCATATGAAAATCGGTTACTTTCCTGCCGTAATAATAATACGTGCGCCATCCGTAACTGCTGCTGATACGGCGAATGCTGGTATCCACGGGCCAAATAAACTTACCGCCCACATAGTCAGACTCATTTTCCTTTGCAAGTTGACGGAGCAGCGCCTCAAGACGCTGATTTTCCTTTTCCTCAGCCTCCCGCGCAGCGTTATATTGTGCGGTAATTTCAGCCTCGGTCTTTTTCAGCGATGCAACATAGGCGTCCGCATCTCCTTTTTGAAGCTGCAACGCCGCTTCTTCCGCGGCAAGCGTATCGCTGTACGCCATCTGTGCAGCATAAGCGGTATCCAGTTCGCTCTTCGACGACTCAAGCACCGCTTTCATATCCTCAAGTTCCTGCTTCTCTCTCTTGAATTTTTCCAGAAGCGTCGAATTATATTCAAGAATACTTGCCATATATTCTACACGGGATAAAAGATCAGAAATACTATCCGAACCAAGCACGACATCCAGTATTCCGGTCGATTCGCTCTCGTACTGCGCGCGGACGAGCATCAAAAATTTCTCTCTGGTAACCTCAACCTCAGTCTGCTTATTTAAAATCTCATTTTCCTTCTCGGCAATCTCCAATTCTTTTGCTTCAATCTGTACCGCCAGCGCATTCAGTAAATTCTGAGTCGTTTCAATCTTCTTTTCCGTACTCAAAATCAATTCATACAGATCTGCAGCTCTTTGCTGTGCGGAATACCGGTCGCTCTGCACGCTTTTCAGTTGCTGCTCAAGTTCTTTCTGCCTCTGTTCAAGCTCTTTTATGGTCTGCTGATAATTCTGAACCTCTTTGTTATTCTCAAACTGCCCCGCGCTTGTGGTATTCGCCGCAAAAACTGCAAACGCAGCCGCAGAAAGCGCCGTAAGCGCAACCAAAGCAACACATACAAGGATCTTCCGATTCTTCTTCATTTCACGCCTCCACATATTTTCCGAGTGAAACACAGCTTCCGACAATGCCCGTAAACAATGCCAGACCGAAAAAAATTGTAAGAATAGCCGACGAAGTTTCCGCGTATGTATACAGTTTCACAATATACATTTTGTCTGCGACATATCCGATGAGTCCGCGATAAATCGCACTTTCCAAGAAATACGCCGCTGTCGCGCCCAAAATACCGATAAAGGCTCCCTCCAGAACAAACGGCGCGGCAATATATGCACGGCTTGCACCGATATACCGCATAATCGTAATCTCCTCGCGCCGGGAATATACCGAAAGCTTGATGGTATTGATAATCACGAACATACAAACAACGGCGCAAAGAACCGTAAACCATACAAAAATAAAAGAAATGCCGCTCTGCAGCGAATCAATCGTCGCAGCCAGATCCAGACGGCTGTTTACCTTACG
The DNA here is from genome assembly GCA_958414825.1 of uncultured Eubacteriales bacterium. Taxonomy (GTDB): domain Bacteria; phylum Bacillota; class Clostridia; order Oscillospirales; family CAG-272; genus UMGS902. Next base: position 15,603 of record CATYXQ010000021.1, read on the forward strand.
CACTCCATCGATCTGCTTGAGGTTATAATCAAGCGTCGTGACCCGGTCGTTATCTTCATAAATCACGCGGTACATATCGGAGAGCGGATTTTCTTCATCTTCGATGTCCGAAAAAAGATAGGCATATTCGGCAAATTCGCCCTGCATTGCGGCAATACCGTCTTCCTTGGAAACATATTCCACCGAGGAAATATTGTCAAGCCTTGCAATTTCAGCGCCGATGCGCGACGCTTCCTCCGCAGAAATATCATATTCAAGAAAAACCTCGATCTCATTCAAATCGGATACATCCTCGAGATTATAATTAATATTCATGGCGATTAAGGCAAAACTGCCGATAAACAAAAGGCAGCTAACCAGAACAAAAATACTGACAAATGTCAAAAGCCCGTTTCGGAACATACCTTTAACGGCTGCGCTGAGTGCATCAGTCAGCTTTCTCACAGCGTTTCACCTCCGCTTATGTAATCTTCCACGACGTGACCGTCACGCAGACGAACAATACGCTGATTAAACATTCTGGCCAATTCCGCCTCATGCGTTACAACGACTACGGTCTTGCCGTACTCTTTCATTTTGACTAAAAGCCCCATAATTTCCATACTCAGTTTGGGATCCAAATTACCGGTCGGTTCGTCGGCAATAATCGTGTGCGGATTGTTGATAATCGCACGGGCAAGCGCTACGCGCTGCTGCTCGCCGCCCGAAAGCTGCGCCGGGAAGCTGAACGCCTTATCCTCCAGCCCAACGATTTTCAGCATGGCCATCACACGGTTTTTCACTTCACCGGACGGTGCGCCTCCGATAACATGCAAAGCAAACGCCACGTTCTCAAACACGGTCTTTTTGCGAAACAAGCGAAAATCCTGAAAAACAACGCCGATCTTCCGCCGGTATTTCGGGATACGCGCAGACGCCATTTTTGCCAAATTCACATTTCCGACCCAAAGTTCTCCGCTCGTCACGCGCTCCTCACGAAGCAAAAGCTTCGTCATGGTCGTTTTTCCGGCGCCGCTGTCGCCCATGATAAAAACAAACTCGCCGTCCGAAATTTTAAGATTGATATTATCGAGCGCGAGCTTTCCCTCCGGATATCGCTTCGTTACGTTTTTGAACTCAATCACAAACTGTTCTCCCCTACATAGGATTTTGGAGCTTTTTATGGCGCCGAGGCCAAACGCAATACCCCATATACGCAAGAATTGCAGGAACGCACACGCGTTCCCACAATCCGTGAAAGCATATCAGAATTTTACAGGCTTCGATGTCAGATACTTCTTGACCATCAACGCGACCTTAAATGTAATGGCATGTTCAAACTCGCGCAGATCCAGACCCGTAATCTTGCGGATCTTTTCAAGACGGTATACCAGAGTATTTCTATGCACGAACAGCTTTCTGGAAGTTTCGGAAACATTCAGGTTGTTTTCAAAAAAGCACTGAACAGTCATCAGCGTCTCTCGGTCAAGCGACTCAATCGACCTTTTCTTGAAAACTTCCTGCAAAAACATTTCGCAGAGCGTTGTCGGAAGCTGATAAATCAAGCGTCCGATGCCGAGATTTTCATAGCTGATGATATTTTTCTCGGTATCGAAAACCTTGCCGACCTCAATAGCCACCTGCGCCTCTTTGTAGGCGCGCGCCAAGTCTTTGATGTTATCGACCACCGTACTGATACCGATCGCGACTTTCGTATAGAACTCGGAAGACAGCGTCTGCGCAATACCGTTTGCAATCTTCTCCGTTTCTTTGGTATCCATATTCGGTTTAACTTCCTTAACCAGAACAATATCGCTTTCACCGACGCTGATTACATAATCGTGATTCTTATCGGGGAACATGTTCTGCATCATTTCATACGGAAGCATATCGGTCTTTCCATAAAATTTCACCAGGAAAACAACGCGGCTTTCTTCGGTGCTGAATCGGAGTTCCTTACCTTTAATATAAATATCGCTCGGCAGAATGTTGTCCAAAATAATATTCTTAATAAAGGAACAGCGGTCGTACTTTTCATCATACAGATTTTTGATGTTGGCAAGAGATACCGCTAAAATTGCAGCCAAACTCTCCGCGTTTTTATCGTCACCTTCGACAAACACGATATTTTCCAGTTTGGCTCCCTGCCCAATCGTACGGTAGGTGCACCCGTCGATCACAACCGCATCGCCCGTATAGGAAAGCTCCTCCCGAACGCCGATTCTTGTCTCGCCGATTTTTCCAAGCTCACTGCACGCGATCACAACGCCGTTTTCATCAATAACACCGATCGCACAATCGGTTGCGTCGCGCATCTGGTGTATCACGCCCTGAAACAGTCTGTTTGACATTTTGCACATCCTCTCTTTTGCAAATCTGTAATTGAAGCTTTGTAAATAGTTAACTATATTTTAAACTATTTTTTGGCAAAATTCAATAGGCAATTGAATATTTTCTACAAAATTACATCAATTTTACTGTATAAAATATTGCAACTAAGAGATATATCGCACAAAGCGCAGCAACAAAGTACAGAATATGACCGAATAGAATGGCTCCGCCCACCGCGAGCAATGCCGCGACGCCCGCCGCATACACGACCGCCGGCCGCGCATCCGGTGCGAGGAGAATCTTGTGTCCGGCAATTTCGATCTTTTTATCCCGTTTCAGCCGGAACATAATCAGAGAGCAAATCACCGTCAAAAGCAAAACAATCACGGCAAGCGCGATATTGACATAGTGTACTCGTGCAACGCCGAACGCCGGACTTCCGGCCAAAGACGTAGCCATGCCGCCGACCGAAATCACAATACTGAACAAAAAGAAATCCAGCGGATAAACCTCATATACAAAGAAAAGAAGCGTCAGCACAAGCGCTGTCACGATAGAACGGAATGCGCCGAAATTCAAATACAAAAGCATAATGCCGAGCAGCGACGCAGCGGCGCCAAGCAGCAGCGCGGATGAAAACACGGTCAGATGTTCGTCCGTATGACGGCGAATCGACACAATCCGCCATGCAAGCGCCGCCAAAAACAAAACGCCGCACCCAATCTGCACCCAAAGAAGCGCTTTGGTCATAAACCAAAGTTCAAAAGCGGAATCCTGACTCAGCTTGATAAAAAATATCGACAGCACGACGAGCGCGCAAAAAATCGCGGTCATTTTATTTGTGACAGCATTGGAGCGGGCAAAAGCGTCCTGTCTCCGCTGTACTTTTTTACTTGTTTCTCTTTCCACCGAAATCACTCCTGTAATTCATACTCATAGCTCATACATGCCAGTGCAAAACCGGAAGCGCTCTCGCAGCGCAGAATGCGGCGTCCGAGCGCGCACATCTGCAAGCCGCCTTTACGCGCCGAATCCGCCTCAGCGGCGGAAAAACCGCCCTCGCAGCCGACAATCAGCGAAAGTCCAGGTTTGTCCCGCGAAGCGGCCACGACCGCCTTTGCCTCTTTCAAAACCGTTTTCAGCGAACGCGTACCGTCTCCCTCATAGCAAAAGCAGGCAAGCGACGCATCCGCAGCTAAATTCAGCATATCTGCAAAAGAAAGCGCGCCGCGCACTTCAGGAACCACGCCACGCCCGCATTGTTTGGCCGCCTCAAGCGCAATGCGCTGCCATCTTACGCGTTTTTTCTCAAGAGCCGTCGGATCCGGACGCGAAACGCACCGCTCAGAAAGAAACGGAACCACGGCGCGCACACCAAATTCCACCGCTTTCTGCACAATCAGATCCATCTTATCGCCTTTGGGAAGCGCCTGATACAGCGTAATGCGAACCGGAGACTCATCGCCGACATCGATGCTCTGCGTAATCTCAGCCAAAACCTCAGCATCCGAAATACGCCGCAAGATGCAGGTATGTACACCGCCGTGCATATCGCATACGGTCACAATCTCACCCACGGCCATCCGGAGCGCGCGCGCAATATGCCACGCATCGCTGCCGGTAATTTTCACTTGTCTGCCCTCAAAATTCGCACTGGGGACAAAAAAACGCGGCATATTCCCTCCGGCAGCGCGTCTTTCGTCAAAAAAAGACGCAGTTACTCATAGATGTTATTATACAATATAAATTGGAAATTGTAAAGTCGTTTATAAAATCTTTCCAAAGCAAATTTTATAACCGCAAAACAGCCTCAGGAAATTCGTATTCGGCCGGGTACGCCGAGCGACTCCGCAATTTCTCCCTCACGTCCGTGACAGGTAAATACAAGCGACTGCTGTCCCTCCTTAGCGAGCGCCAGCAAAATACGGAAAATTCTGACTGTGCGGGCATCATCGGTATGCGCCAGCGCTTCGTCCAGGAGCAGCGGCGCTTTTTCTTTCCGATACAAAAGATCAAACAGCGCAAGCCTGAGTGCAAAATAAGCGGCTTCCCGCGTTCCCTTTGATAAATATTCCGCGCTGTGCGCGCCGCCCTCTGCCATATAGGTAAGCGTCAGCGCGCCGTCCACGCCAAGTTCAGTATATCGTCCGTCCGTCATGACAGAGAGCATTTCCCCGGCATACTTCGCCAGCTGCGGAGAAACACGCATCCGCAGCCCCTCCGATGCACGCTCGATAGACGCAATCGCAAGACTGATCGCCGCATAGCGTTTTTTTGCCTCCGCAAGCTTTTTATCCAGTCCTTCAAGCGTCGCGCGGAGCAGCGCCGGATTTTCAACCGTGGCGCGAAGCGCGGCAAGCGATCGTTCAAGCTCGCTTTTTTTCATTTCCAGAGCGGCGATCGCGTTTTCACTGAAATCCCGGCGACGGCTATACTCGGCAATATCCAACTTTTCAAAAACGCCGAGATCCCCAACGGCGGAAAGTTTTTCTTCCACCGCAGCCCGGTCGTATGCCCGCGTTTCAGCCAGCAGCCGCTCTCTTCGCTCAGCGCATCCGATCTGCCGACGGCGAAGCGCGTCCGTTTCGGTTATATAGGCCTCCACAAGCGCAAAAAATGCGCCGTCGTCCTGTTCTTCGCCGCACAGCCGCTTGACCTCCGCATCCAAAAGCTCTTGTTTCTCAGCGAAAAGCCGTTTTTCATTTTCAAGCAGCGCAGAAGCGGCTGTCTCCTGCTCGCGTGCGCGTGCAAGTTCCCCGCCTGCATGTTTCGCGGCTTCCTCATCCTCGCGCAGTTTTTCCGCCAGCGCGTATGCGTCCGGCACGCCGAAGCTGCGTAGCACGGTTTTCAGCCGACGTCCGGCCAGCATACCGAAAATCAGGCATAAAAGCCCCAATGAAAAGCCAGCGGCGGCGCCGACATACAGAGCGACGCCCATTCGCATCAGATACCCGACAACGCCGAGCAGAGCGCCGACCGCTATCAAAACCGCTCCGATCACGCGCAGCGCGCCCGCCCGTCCCGCATGGCGGATTGCGCCGGACGCCGCGACGCGCAGTTCCTCCGAAACCACGCTGTCTGCCGCCTCCGCCTCAGCCGCTGCACACACGGATACCGCGTCGTCCAGTTTCGTCTGTGCCTGCGCAACACGTATTTTCTGTTTTCCAAGTGAATCAGCCATCTGGCGAAGCCGTCCGAGATACTCTCCGTCCGGTACAAAACCGTCAAAGCGCGCAAGCTGCTTGTCCAGCAAGTCCTTGAGTTTTTCAGCTTCCGCATCCGTCTCATCCAGCGCCCGGAAGCGCGTGTACGCGACATAATTGTCATACAGATCGCACAGTTTTTTTGCGCGCGCGTAATCCGTTTTATTCTCCTCTATGCGCCGAAGCGTTTCGCCGAGACTGCCCTCCTTGGCGATAATCTCGCTGTTGTCGGACAAAGCGCGTTCAAGCCGCGCCGCAAGCGCGGCGCGTTCGGCCTCTTCATCATAAATCAATCCGCCCTTGCCGTTTTTATACAGCAACAAAATGCGCAGCTTTTCCAGTTTTTTCAGCGCTTTCTCGGTACTAACCGTCTCATCGGCTGAAAACAGCAAATTTTCAATCGCACAGGACAAATCATCCCCGCCCGTGTATGCGTCGCCGGCCTGAGAAATATATGCGGTTTTCACAAATACGTTCTCGGGAACCGACAAAAGCGCCTCGCCCGGATTCTCACCTTTAAATACCGACGTGCGCCGCGCAAGGTCGCTCACCGACACGCTTTCGCGAAATCCGGAAGAAACAGCCGAGACTGTTCGGTCAATCCGATACCGCCCGCCGGCAGCGGAAAGCTCCAGCCATCCCCCGAAAGAGGGTTCGGAAAAGCCAAGGAAGCGCTGCCGCTCAGACAACGCTCCCCCTTTTGAAAGCGCGCCGTACAGCATAAATTTGATAAACTCGGCAATCGTGCTTTTCCCACTCTCATTATTGCCCTCAATTACATTGACCCCAGGCGAAAACTCAAGCGTAAAATCCTTTTTTCCCATAAAGGAATCCATATGTATTCTTTCAATCTGCATATCGACACTCCCTATTCCGTCAGGTTTCTGCCTTCGAGCGCCGCCAATCCAAGCTTCAGCGCGCCGGCCGCGACCGCGCGCTGCTCCGGCGTACCTGCGGACAAAACCGGAAGCAGTTCCCGGTAAAGCTCTCCGCGCATAGACAAATCGTTTTCAAGGAAGTCCGCATCAAAAATCGGGCTTGTCTGATCGTCAATTTCGAGCGCGAACAAACCGCGTCCCGCCGTTTCCATCCGCGCTAAATTTTCCATATCCGGCGAAACCGCGCCCGTGAGCGTCACACGCAGAATCGTGTCCTCGCCGTATTTTTTCTCACGGACCAATGCGTCGATTCGCTCAACCACCTCGGACAGCTTCCGGCTTCCGCCGACGTCCAGCTTGTCCCACTCATAGCGGCGGCGCGCTGTTTTCAGGCGTTTAACGGTAAGCGAAAAATCTCCCGAAGTTTCCACCTCGATCAGATTCACGCCGCCAAAGCCGCATTCGTCGAAGCCGCGTCCCTCAACAACGCCCGAATAAGACCAGGTCACACCGGCCTCCGTATGCACCTGCGGCGTTTTGTGAATGTGCGAAAAGCCGCTGTAGTGCGCGCCGAATTTGCGCACATCCTCCGACGTAACCGGACAATAGCGGGAAAGCGGCGCATCCAGATCGCAGTGACCGCAAACCAGATGCAATCTTCCGTTATCGTCCGCACGTTTTCCGGCAAGCGGACTTTCAGTCAGCGTATCCGAGCAAAACGCCCAGCCGTACACCTCGGTGTTAATATCCTCAAACACAAACCGCTGCAATCCCTCCGCCGAAAAAACACAAACGTTTTTCGGCAGTTTTTTCGCAGCATACAAACTGCCGCGCGTATACGGGTCATGATTGCCGGGCGCAATTACAAAGCGGCAGTCGGACGCGGACGCGAACTGGCTGCACAGCAGTTCAACCGTTTCCGCCGTGGCATACCCATCGTCGAAAAGATCGCCCGAAATCAGAGCGAGATCCACAGCAGATTCCCGGATATAATAAAGAATCGAAGTAAAATCGGCGCGCAGTTCCCGCCGGCGAACCTCGCTTTTATCCAAGCTGAGTGAGGAAAACGGAGAGTCCAGATGCAGATCCCCCATATGAACAATTTTAATTTTGTCTTTCATAACGCCGCTCCCGCAGTTTATCGTTCTTTTAATTTTATCATATTTTTCCGTTTATGGGAAGAGCAATTTGAACCTTTGAAAAAAATATTTTTTACCCAGCTGATGTCCTCGCCCGTCAGCGCGCCGAGCACACGGCAGATCAGCATATAAAAGAGAATGAAAACCAAAAATTCAAGCGCAACAACCAGCCCGGAAAGGGACAGCGACAGCGCGGAAAGCAAAAAGCGTGACAGATTGGCCGCGACTACCGCGCTAAACAGCGGCGCTAACAGCCATCTATAGATCTGCGGCCGAAAATCCACCAGTACGGTCAGCTTCAAAATACTGAAAAGCGTGTTGACGCATTCCGAAACATAAATAACCACGATATAGCCCCAAATGCCGATACGCGGCACTAAAAGCCAGACAAGCAATGCGCTCAGTCCCGCATCGGCAATATTGACACACATGGTATAAAATTGTTTGCCGAGTCCTTTCAATATTGAATCGGTCACGGTATCCAAAAACATAATCGGCATCAGCGGAGCAAGCGCGCGGAGATAGACCGCGGCCTCCGCGTTTCCATAAATCGCCGTACAAATATCTCCGGAAAACGTACAGAAAATCCCCGCGAAGAGAATCGAGAAAAAAAGCGTTACAAAAAAGGCTCTCGAAGTCACATAAGACACTTCCCGTTTGTTTTCGGCCGAGTGGAATTCGGTCACCTCGGGAATGACCAGACTGGAAAAAGCGCCGACAAACGCCGACGGGTACAGTACAATCGGCAGCGCCACCGCACTGATAACGCCGTAGGTCGCCAGCGCTTTCGGATCGCCGAACGCAGTCAAACCGATGGGGATCAAAATATGCTCCAGCGTCACCAGACCCGAACGCACGTATGCCGACAAGGCGACCGGCAAAGAAATGTCCAAAACCGCACGCATCCGCACGCGCGCGCCGCCGCCAGTCAGTTTTTGCTTATCCCGAATATACGCAAAAAGCTGCATGATAAACGAAGCCACTTCGCTGATCGAACCGCCGAGCACCAGTGCGAGGCAGGCATATTCCACGCCGCGCGGAACAAACAGGGAAAGCAGAAACGCACATGCAAAAATTTTGATCATCTGCTCGAGAATTTGAGAAATCGCATTTTTGTACACGCGGCGCACAGCGGCAAAATACCCGGAAAACGCCGAGCAAAGCGAGAGCGGCAGAAGTGAAATCGACAGAGCGCGCACAGACATTTTGGCGCGCGGCTCCATCAAAAAATGCGTAGCAACAAAATCGGAAAACAAAAAAAGAAGAAGGCTTGCAAGCGCTCCGAAGAAAGCACTGTACAGCAGACATCTCCGCATCGCGCTCCGAACGCTCCGCCCCTCTCCTTTTCCGAAATAAAGCGCAGTCAGCCTTGTCGAGGCAAGATTAACGCCCGATGTAGCCAATGTCACCGCGAATGTATATACGCTCATGACCAGCGAAAAGAGCCCCATCCCCTCTTCGCCGACCCGGTTGACGCAAAATGCATTGAACGCAACGCTGACTGTCCGCATGAGCAGCGTACAGCCGCTTAAAATCAACCCGTTAATAAAATACCGTCTGGCTCGTTCCATGTCCATCCCCCATTCCCTAAATTCTATGCCGCTGCAAATCACAAAATGATTGAAAAAGGACTGGCATAAATCGGGAATTTGTGATAGAATAGTTTTAAACTATGCACACGGCCATTTTTGAGTCGATCGAAAGGAATTGTATGTCCTATATAGTTTTTGATATGGAATGGAATCAGCCGATGTGCGCCGCGCAGCCGCAAAAAGGGCGTAACGGCGTTCGACTGACCGGAGAGATCATCCAAATCGGCGCCGTGCGCCTAAATCCGGACGGGAAACCGGGCGAGCAGTTTTCCATGTGTGTGCGCCCCCGCTTCTACAAACGTCTGAACAAGCGTGTGCGCGAGCTTACCGGCATTACCAAAGAACAATTGAGTAAGGCGGAAGATTTTTCACAAGTCGGACAGCGCTTTGCAGAATTTTGCGGAAACGAAGCGATTCTTTTAACATGGGGATTTGATGATGTACCCATTCTGCGGCAAAATTTGATTGCCTGGGATATGGATGCGACAATCTGCGAACATTCCTATAATCTTCAGACCATTTTCAATATGCAGACAGACGGCGGCAAAGGCCAGCGCTCCCTCGCGTTTGCGCTTGAACATTTCGGCATTGTCCCGGTACTGGAGGCGCACAACGCTCTGCACGACGCGTATCATACGGCGCTCGTATGCGCGCATCTCGATCTAAAAGCCGGCATTGCCGCCTATGGCAAAGGAAATACAGGCGCGCTCTGGGAGCATCCGCTGCTTGAAGAAAGCTTTGCTACCTACACAAGCAAACGCGCCGCATTTGCTGATGAGCAGGTCTCCAAAATGCGCTGTCCAGTGTGTAAAAACGCAATTGAAACCACCAAATGGGTTCCGAAAGGCGGCGGGTACTATATCGCGCTCGGCCATTGCCCAGACTGCGGCGAGTTTCTCGGCAGAATTAAATTTACCACCGTGAACAAATCAGTATTTTCACTTGTACGCACCTGTTTTCAAGGTTCAAAATACGCTTCCGAGCATTACAGAGCCGTACTTGAAAAAGCAGAGGAACGGAAAGCCGCTTTTAAAGAGCGTATGCATAAACAAAAAAAACATCGACTCCCTGGGAAAGCGCCCACAGCCACATCCGCAGATTACGCCGAAGCGCGCTCAGATTCAAAAAGCAGAACTGATACCGAGTTATAAAAGCAGAGCCGGATTGTAAAATATACAATCCGGCTCTGCTTTTATTTATTTCCATTGAAAACAAATGAACGCGGAAATAGAAAATATTCCGAAAAGCAAAATCTATTCTTTCTCACGCAGTAAATAAAGCGCCATACTTGTCAACCCCAATCCGAGCAGGATCATCCCGGTTCGGGTATCCAACTCGCCCAATGCAGAAAGCGCCAAAACCGCAATTCCCATTGCCAAAGCAACGCCCCTAAACGCCATATGGACAATTTTCTCGAGGTTCTTTTTCTCTGAAAGCGGCGCCGTTTTAATCTGCAACAGTTCATCAACAGAAACATGCAGTATTTCAGCCAAATGCGAGAAAGAACTAATGTCCGGACAGGACAAATCCCGCTCCCATTTTGAAACGGCCTTATCGGTCACGCCCATTTTATCCGCCAGTTCAAGCTGCGTCATTCCCTGCGCTTTTCTGAGTTCGGCAATCTTTCTGCCAAGCGTTTTTGTTTCCATCATACTCCCTCCGTTTTCTCAGCTTCAGGATAGCACATAAAACAAAATACAGTCAACCGACCGGCAGTTTAGCTGCATATACAATGAGTTGAAACACAGTTTACCGGTAAAACGCAAACTCAAAATTTCAATTTTCAGCGGCGCAATCTCGGCATATCCCATGCAGACTAAGCGAATATGAACAAATCCTTTGGCCGGTCGCAGCTTCGATCGCCTCAGTCAAATCTCCGCAAAAAATATCAACGACCCGCCCGCACCGGTCACAAAACATATGCTCGTGTGTGCGAATACAGCCGTCATAGCGGTCGGGGCCGCTCGGCACTTCAATTTTTTTTATCTGTCCCTCGGCGGTCAGCATTGAAAGATTGCGATATACGGTTCCCATCGCAATCTGCGGCATACGCCGTTTAGCGGCTACGTAAATCTCCTCCGCCGTCATATGATCGCAGTTGCTCTGCACAATTTCCAATACCAATGCTCTTTGCCGGGTGTTCATTTGCAATACCTCCGATAGAAATAAGAAGCGTTCTTATTTCTATTATACATGTTTTACCGAAAAAAAGCAAGCCGATTTGGAAAATTCCAAAATAAGGAAATCTATGCGACGCTGCCGCGTCAATCCGATTCAATTTCCAGATCCGACAAATCCAAATCCACCGGCCGATCTCGAAAATAGAAGTTCCGATCATGCTCTCCGATCTCGCGCAGAACACGGCAGGGATTGCCTACGGCAACCACACCGGCTGGAATATCCTTTGTCACCACGCTCCCGGCGCCGATCACCGTATTTTCCCCGATCGTTACGCCGGGCAGAATCACAGCCCCCGCGCCGATCCATACATTCGCGCCGATATGTACGTCTATGTTATACTGAAGCTGCGCGCGGCGCAGCTTCGCATCGATCGGATGCCCCGCCGTCGCAACTGTAACATGCGGGCCGAACATCACATTGTCACCAACATAAATATGCCCGTCATCCACCATTGTTAAGCCGAAATTGACGTATACATCGTCGCCGAAATGCACATGCCGTCCGCCCCAGTTGGCATAAAAGGGCGGCTCAATGTAGCATCTCTCTCCGATTTCGCAAAACATTTTCCGGAGCAATTCCTGACGGCGCGTTGACTCCGAAGGACGAGTGGCGTTATAATCATACATCGCCTCAAGGCACAACGCCTGATCCTGCAGAATCGCCTCGTCGCCCGCCTGATACAGCCGCCCCTCATACATACGTTTAACCGATTCTTCTGTTTTCATTTTCGTCTCCCTGTCTAAAAATTTAAAACCGGCTTTCGCCGACACGGCGAGCAGGCCGTACAATATAGTAAATATAAGGCGGCAGCAGCACAAGCGCCGCCAGCAGCCACGCCCCGGGATCTGCAAGACACAGCGCATAAAAAGCCGACTTCGGAGCCAGAGCGCTGATCTCCATACCGCCGACCGCCACCGGCAAAAACAAGCTGATCACAATGCGCGCGGCAAGCTCCGCAATTCCAGCAAAGAGCGTATAAATCGGCTTACCGACGCCCTGCACGGCGCTCCGCCAAACCATCAAAATCCCCACAAAGCAAAACAGCGGAAGATCTGCGTATAAAAACAAATTGCCAAACGTCACAGACTCAGCCGAAATTTTATCCGGACTCAGGAAAATATACTGATATGCGCCGCCTATGGAAAGCAGCAAGCCTACAACGGCGCAAATGACATACAAAAGCATCGCAAGCCAAAATGCGCGATCAGTTCCTTTGCGCACACGCAAAAGATCCCCCGCTCCTAAATTCTGCGCATTGAAGCTGACCAATGCGGCGCCGAGCGCCCAAAAAGGCGACATCAGAAAGTTAATCATCTTATTTGCCGCGCCGAATCCGTTTTGTGCAGGCGCGCCGGCAACCATCATCCCATCCGGAAGAAGATCAAAGCGAACGACCTGTCCCATCATCAAAATCACACCGACGGCCAGCACGGAAAATTGCAGTCCAAGCGGCAGTCCGAGCCGAAAATGCCGCCACAGTTCTCCGCACGGCATACGAAAATCGGCGTGGTGCAGGCGCAAAGCCTTATATTTTATAAAAGTATACGCAAAGCAGGCGACCGCGCTGCAAAACTGCGCGGCTACCGTCGCAACTGCGGCGCCGGCCACGCCCCATCCAAAGCCGAGGATAAAAAGAAAATCCAGCAAAATGTTAAGCAAAGTCGAGAAAAACAAAAAGACAAGCGGCGTAAACGAGTCGCCCGTACTGCGCAAAAGACTGCATACCACATTGTAAAACAGTTGAGCTCCGATCCCGAGAAAAATAATCAGACAATATGTATATGCCGCACGATACACCTCTGCGTTCTGCGGCGTAACATTGACCATTGAAAGCAGCGGATTCAAAAAAACAATCGCGGCAGCGCTCAGCAAAAGCGTCAAACCGCCGCAAAGCAAAAGCTGCGCGGCAAAGGAACGGCGCACTCCGGCCTCGTCCCGCTCTCCGACGCGGTTTGCCGTAACGACCGAAAAGCCGGTTGCGCAACCGAACGCAAACTGTAAGACCATAAACAGCAGCGGCGACGTATCATTGATACCAGCAACCTCACCGGCCGTCAGCGTCTGCCCGCAAATGGCCGCATCACTAAGCGTATAGATCTGCTGCAACAAATTTGAAAGCACAATCGGTATGGAAAACCGAATTAGTACACCTGAAATATTCCCGTGCGTAAGATCAACGGGTGCAAACAAACCGCGCAGCCGCTGTGCAAAAGGCTGTCTTTGTGCCTGCGGCATTTTCTCACTTCCAATCCCCAAGCCGCGAACGCGGCCGCGCCTGCCCACGCATTTTTACAACAGCATGTCTCAAATGCATCCCAAATGCAAAAAACAATTAAAGACAATATTCCATCTGGCAGTCAAAAGGTTCCCGCATGACATGCTCACGGTTGTATTCTTTCGCCTCCACGCAGCCCATCGCCTGATAGAACGCCTGCGTCTCTACAGCAGAATGTGCGGAAATGTAGAGTTTTTTCGCTCCGCGCGTCCGCGCAAAATCCGCGGCGCGCCGAAACAGTTCCCGTCCGATTCCCCGCCCGCGCATTTCCTCAGACACATGAATCGAAGAAAGATCCAGATAAATCCCGTCCGTGCCCATCGGATCGGATTCCACGGAAACAAATCCTTTTAAAATTCCGTCCGAAAACGCAGCGCACACCAATCCGCCGGTACGCACTGTATTTTGCAGACAATCTACCAGCTTTCTATAATCGGCCTCGCTCCACTGATCGACAAACGGATCCTTGCGAACCACCCATTTGCCCTCCTCACGGCGACGGCACATGCAAACAACCTGACGCCGCTGAAATCCGAGAAACAGCGGCCTGTTAATCTCGGATTCTTCAAGCGTTCTGTATTCTATCAAGTAAGTCGATCCTCCTTATACCGTAGAAATCCGCCTGTCCCCGCAAATTCTATCAAAAAAACGACTTGCGCATCTGCGCAAGTCGTTTTTGTTCTGGAGGCGCCACCCAGAATCGAACTGGGGAATAAAGGTTTTGCAGACCTCTGCCTTACCGCTTGGCTATGGCGCCGTATATTTACACAGCCGACACTCACATGCATCGACCGTTTACTTCATCAAACCAATTTGCCGAAAAATACCCGCATTGAAAATTAAATCGGACACGATACTTTTTCGTGTCCGATTCTTGGAGCGGATTACGGGGCTCGAACCCGCCACCTCGACCTTGGCAAGGTCGCGCTCTACCAAATGAGCTAAATCCGCATAGCGGTCTATGCCGCTGGTGCCTCCGGTCGGAATCGAACCAACGACACGAGGATTTTCAGTCCTCTGCT
>CATYXQ010000022.1 GCA_958414825.1 uncultured Eubacteriales bacterium
TTAAGACGCTTTTGATTCTCGTCCTTTTGGCAGTCAATCTGCTGCTTTTCTATCTGGCCGCGAGGTTTTATGCGCAGCGCAATCTGACCTCTGAGGAAACGGCGGTGCGCGCGGTTTCGCTGCTGAAAGAGAGCGGCATTAATGTTTCTGCCGATCTGCTCAGTGTAGAGAACGATCAGGCGGATACCTGGTACTGCGAGTATATCAAGGACGATTATTTGTATTTGACGGCGACGGCGCTGCTCGGCGCGGAACCGTCGCGTGTATATTTATTGCCTGACGGGCTGCGCGCCGAGGGCGCGGACGGCGCCGTCGTGCGGCTGGGCGACGATTTGAGCGTCCGGTATATTGCCGGGGGAACCGATGCGGAGGAATGGCGGGCGGACTTTCATTCTGCAAAAGAGACCAAAAAAGACAGCAGCGCGGAGCAAAAGATTTTGGAAAAGCTGCTTTTTACGGAATCGGGTTCGTTTGCCGAAGCTGTGTTCTATGAGCGCGGAGAGCGGATATTTGTCGAGATTGAGCAATCGCAGGACGGTACGCCCGTGTTTGGGATGAACTGTGTTTTCGGTTTTTCCGGGGGAGAGATGCGCTATGCGGAGGGAAAGTGCTTTTTTATGCGTCCGTCCGATTTGCAGAGCGCACCGATTTTGAATCGGATCAATATACTGTTTAGTGAGAAAGCCAGCGGCATACGCGGTACGGTATACAAAATAGAACTCTGCTATACGCTCTATGAGAGCGCAAAGGAGAGCAGAATGTATTTTATTCCCGCTTATACCGTGCTTTACGCGGACGGCACGGTTTCGGTCGTCAATGCGCTGAGCGGTGAAAAATATCAGTAGATTTTTGCCGTTTGTCTTTTCAAAGTCGGGTATTTGTGGTATACTAAAAAAGTATGCCTGAAAAATGCTTTGGATTCTTGTATATTACCCTGGGAAAGGAACGGGGGCGCAGCCGCGCCTCCAGAGAGATCTATGGATAAAATCGTAATAAACGGGGGCGCAAGGCTTGCCGGCACCGTGGAAATCAGCGGAGCTAAAAATGCGGCGCTTCCGGTGCTGATTGGCACGGTTCTGACCGGAGAACGGTGCGTGATCGAAAATGTGCCTGAGGTTCTGGACGTGGATCTGACGCTGGAGATCCTGGAGAAAATCGGCGCGCGGGTCAAACGCGACCATACCACGGTTGAAATCGATACACGGTATGTCCGTCCGGGGCTTACGCCTTATGAACTTGTCAACAAGATGCGCGGCTCTACATACTTTATCGGTGCGGAGCTCGGTAGATTTAAATATGCCAAGGTCGGTATGCCCGGCGGCTGCGACTTCGGCCCGCGGCCTATTGACCAGCATATCAAGAGTTTTCGCGCGCTCGGCGCGGAGGTTTCCGGTCTCGGCGGATATGTTGAGGCTCGTGCGGAACGTCTTTGCGGAAATGAAATTTATTTCGACGCGGTTTCGGTGGGCGCGACGGTCAACGCTATTCTGGCCAGCGTGTTTGCCGAGGGGACGACAGTGCTTGAAAACGCCGCGCGCGAGCCGCATATCGTGGATTTGGCCAACTTTTTGAATACATGCGGCGCTAATATCATGGGCGCGGGCACGGATACCATAAAAATCAAGGGTGTGGATGCGCTCCACGGCTGTTCCTATGCGATTATTCCGGATATGATCGAGGCCGGTACTTTTATGTTTGCCGTTGCGGCGACCGGCGGCGAGGTCAAAGTCAATAATGTGATACCGAAGCATCTGGATTCGATCTCCGCAAAGCTTTCCGAAATGGGCGTTGAGGTTGAGGAATTGGACGATGCGATTTTGGTGCGGCGAGACGGCGCTCTGCGGGGAATCAACGTCAAGGCGCTGCCGTATCCCGGATTCCCGACTGATATGCAGCCGCAGATGACCGCGCTGCTTTGTTTGGCAAATGGGGACAGTAAGGTGACTGAGGGCGTGTGGGATAACCGGTTTCGGTATGTGGAGGAGCTTCGCAAGACCGGCGCTAATATCGACGTTGCGGGCAAGAGCGCGATTGTACACGGAAACTGCAATCTGGTCGGTGCGCCGATGCGTTCGGTGGATTTGCGCGCGGGCGCGGCTATGGTTATTATAGGTCTGGCGATCTCAGGTCGGACCGAGATCACCGATATTCACACCATCGAGCGCGGATATGACAATATTGTGGAAAAGCTTCGCGCGCTTGGCGCTGACATACGTAAGGTGTCCTTTTAATGTTGCGGCGATTTTGAATAAATAAAAACCGCTGGGAGATGCATATGCATCTCCCAGCGGTTTTTAGAAAATGTTGTTCAAATTAAAAATTCCTCAAATTTCCGGGACTGTGTATTTTAAAGCAGCGCAGACTATAAATAAGGAAGTCTGCAAAAAGGAGGAATGTTTCAATGACGGAGAAAAAAGATCCGACAAGAAAAATCTATATTAAGGACACGCCGTTTGAAGCGCCGTACTGTACCGAACCGAAAAACGCGGGCAATAATGCATGGACGGGGACGTCTGTGACGTCTGTACCGGATAATCGCGACCGCCGGGACGGCCCCGGCGGCGAGGATAGTACCGGGAATAGCCGGCGCGCCTGAAAGTTTTTTTGATGATTGTATGCCGCAGGCAGTTTGCCTGCGGCATATATATTTTCGCATAAATCCGGGTTTTAGCTTTCGATGAAAAACTGACGGTATGCTGTCGGCAGCGCGTAGCTCTGTTCGATTTCTTTGCGCGCGGCCCATGTATAGCCGTCCGGCATTGCGCCGCAGCTGATTACGTAGCAGACCATTTCCCAGCGGATATGCGTGAATATATGCTCCCTGTGCATCTCGCTGAGAATCGCCGTCGGACATACCCCAAGCGCTTCGGAGTGGGTCAGCGCTTCACGGACGCTCAACGCGCCTGCGACGTCGGGCAGCTGCCACAGCCCGGATAAAAGTCCGCGTCCTGACCGCTTGCATAGCGCGATTTTGTCGCCGCATTGAAAGAAGAATACTGTGCGCTGTTCTTCACGTTTGTCTTTTTTCGGCGTCTTGACAGGCAGCTTTTCCGCAATTTTTCTTTGATTTGCCGCGCAGAGCGCGCGGACAGGGCATTCGCCGCAGCGCGGCGACCGTGGGGAGCAGACCGTCGCGCCGAGTTCCATCAGACTTTGCGTAAAATCGCCGCAGTGTCCGGGGGGATAAAGCGCCGCAAGCTCCGCCGTAATGCTTTTTTTCGTTGCGGGCAGATTGACAGGTTCTTCGCTTGCGGCAAGGCGCGCGTACACGCGCAGTACGTTGCCGTCCACGGCGGGGCGAGGCTCCTCAAAGCAGATCGACGAAATAGCGCCTGCCGTGTAGTCTCCGACGCCGGGCAGCGCGCGGATTTCTTCATATGCGGACGGAAAGACGCCGTTGTATTTTTGCATAATCAGGCGCGCGGCCTTTTGCAGATTCCGTGCGCGGCTGTAATAGCCGAGTCCCTCCCAGAGTTTGAGCAGTTTTTCCTCTTCGACTTCGGAAAGCGCTTTGACGTCTGGGAGATTTAAAAGAAAGCGCGTATAATATCCGGTTACCGTTTCTACGCGCGTTTGCTGCAGCATGATTTCTGAAATCCAGACGTGATAGGGCTCACGATCGGCGCGCCAGGGCAGCGCACGCGCGTTTTTCGCATACCAGGGCAGGAGAAGTTCAGATAGGCGGGAGTCGAGAGACTGCAGCAGTGTATTTTTCCGGTTTTGCGCTGTTGTTTTCATATTTCACCGATTTTTATATTTGGAATGCTGTGTGCGGCCTGTAAAATGCAGGCAAAACACAGATGTATATGATTTGATTGTAGCATAGAAGAGGAAAGCCTGCAAGGCCGAACTGTAATTTTGCAATTGTTTTGCTGCGTTTTTTCATTCTCGCCTTGCATATTTTTCGGCGGCGCTATATAATGAAAAAAAGCTTTTTGAGATTGATGAGGAAAAAGACATGGAGAACTTGTATAAATACGGTAAAAATCCAAAAAAACGGTACAAAAATGACGGTGCATTGCGGCTTTAGCGAGCTTGTATCCGCAGCTGACAAGAATACGGTAATAACGGATGACGGCGCCGAAGACCGGGAGCCGACGGCAGAATCGGTATAGCCGAACTTTTGCATATTGTACATGCATGTATGTGAGGCGCGCTGAAAAAGGGATTGGATTCCGCTTTATCCGTCTATCCATGGAAAGTAAACTGGAATTTGGGGAGAGAAGAAATATGAATATTTATGAAGTTCAAACAAGAGCGCCTGTGCTGATACAAAACCTTTTGATGGTTTGGGAAAAGTCAGTTCGAGCCACGCATCTGTTCCTTTCCGATGCAGAAATTAAGCAAATCAGGGAATATGTTCCGCAGGCATTAAGCGGTGTTTCCCATTTGATCGTTGCCGAAAAGGAACAAGTTCCGATAGCCTTTATGGGGGTGGAGCATGGCCGGTTGGAAATGCTCTTTCTCTTGCCGTCGGAACGAGGCAAGGGATTGGGCAGGCAGCTTCTCCAGCTTGGTATTCAGAATTATGGCGTTATGGAACTGACGGTGAACGAGCAGAATCCCCAGGCGGTTGGATTTTATGAACATTTTGGATTTGAGACGTATAAACGCACGGATTGTGATGAAGAAGGAAGGCCATATCCGCTTTTGTATATGCGGTTAAGGGGATAATTTTTATAATATAGGCGGGAATGAAGTTCTCCCGCGGCGTAGCCCAAACCGCTTGAGAAAGCTGGTGACTTTTGCGTAGTGCAGAAGTCATTTTATGAAACCGACATTTCTGCATTTATGCAGAATGTCGGTTTTTTTAGTACGGCGCTTTCGGTTTCCGGCGTGGCAGGAAGCTTCGGTTCTGCCGATCCTTTGCGGGTTCCTGATGATACATTGTACAGTTTTAAGGAATTGATATTTGGTTAATTTTATCACATGAAAAGACTGTTTGGGGGTGTTCTCTATACGATTTTCTACTTGCATTGTATTGCATAATTATGTTATGATAATAGCAGCGGAAGGCCATAAAGTTGTGAGGATGCAGTTGTGAAAATTCTTAACAAAATTCAAAGGAGTTAAGTGAATATGAAAAAAATCTATACCGGCAAAACAAAAGATGTTTTCTCGATGGAAAACGGTAATGTAATGCTCAAATTTAAGGACGATTGCACCGGAAAAGACGGAAAATTTGATCCCGGTGAAAATGCCGTTGGATTGACAATCGAGGGCATCGGAAAGGAAAACCTTAAAACTTCGGTATATTATTTTGAAATGTTGAGAAAAGCCGGTGTGAAAACTCATTATATCAGCGCCGATATTGACAATGCAACGATGGAAGTTCTTTCTGCAACAACTTTCGGTCACGGTCTTGAAGTGATTTGCCGCCTTGTCGCGACAGGCAGCTTTATCCGCCGTTACGGACAATATATCGAGGACGGCACACGGCTTGACGGCGGTTATGTTGAAACCACGTTTAAAGACGATGGCAGAGGCGATCCGCTGGTTACCAAAGATGCGCTTGTTGTCCTGGGCGTTATGAGTGCCGAAATGTATGACAGCATGAAAGCTCAGACCTTGAAAATTACAAAGATCATTGCCGATGACCTCGCAAAAAAGGGTATGGAGCTTTACGACATCAAATTTGAGTTTGGTTTCGATAAGAACGGCGAAGTGATTCTGATTGATGAAATTGCAAGCGGCAATATGAGGGTTTACAAGGACGGAAAAATTGTAGATCCGATGGATTTGACCGCGCTGATTCTGGCATAAGGCAGACACTGCCCGTCAGTTTGGCATAAAAGCGAAAATTAAAATAAAATATATAAACTTTTATCGCAGTTTGGCGACAAAGCAAAAAATATAAAGAGTGGATTCAGGGCAGTTCTGTGTTGCCTTGAATGCATTCTGCGGACGCGCCGGTCCATTTTTCAGCGCGATTCGACTACCGCGCCTCGCTGTCGAAAAACATAGTCTTCAGACGGTCAGTGACAGAACCGATATACATCGGTTCTGTCACGTTTTGCTTTTATACGGAGATTTTGCAAAAAAATCGAGTGTTTATAACGTGAATCCGTTATAAACACTCGATTTGGCTGGGATGGCTGGGCTCGAACCAGCGAAATGCCAGAGTCAAAGTCTGGTGCCTTACCACTTGGCTACACCCCATTAACGCCGTATTATTTTACCACAGGCTGTGCGTTCTGTCAATAAAATAATGAAGATTTTATTAAAGTGGGGCAAAAGTCTTGAAACCGCACCGATTTTAGTCTATAATAATAGTGGAGAAATCTCCGATTTGATTTTGGATACGTGAACAGATGCAAACAGAAACTTTAGGAAAGGGAAGCCGCGTTGGCGGCGGGTGCCCGTTATGATTTTGGATAAAAATAAAAAACAGCAGACACAGGTGTTCAAAAAAGTAGACATGGACGACGACGGCACACAGGCGATTCTGCTTCAGGTATATACGGCGCTCAGCGAAAAGGGATACGACCCGGTCAACCAGATTGTGGGCTATATTCTTTCTGAGGATCCGACTTATATCACAAATTACAACGGCGCGCGCAGCCTGATCCGCAAAATCGACCGGGACAAGCTGCTCAATACGCTTGTCAAAAAATATCTCGGCGTGGAGTGAATTGTGACGCGGGTTGATTTTACGCCCGCCGTTCCCTCGACGGACGGCGGACTTTGTATCGCGCTTGGAATGTTTGACGGGGTTCATCTCGGACATCGTCAAATTCTTGCCGCAGCAAAACGGAAAAGCACCGAACTGGGTTTGCGCGCAGCGGTGCTTATTTTTTCCGCTTCTCCGCACGGCGCGCCGGCAATTTATTCGCTGGATGACCGGCTGCGCATATTTCGCGCGCTTGGTGTGGAAACGGCGGTTATTTATGATTTTGAGGAATTGCGGACCTGCCCGGCGGAGGATTTTGTCAATCAGGCGTTGTTTGCGTCCTTGCATGCCCGCGCGGTTTTTGCGGGTTATAATTATCGGTTCGGCGCGGGCGCCGCTGGGGATACCGGCTGTCTTGCGAAGCTCTGCGCCGGGCATGGCATTTTCTGCGATGTTGTCGGCGAGGTAAAAGTACACGGCGCGCCGGTTAGTTCAACGAGAATTCGGAATTTGCTCTCTGCGGGACAGGTGGAGGAGGCCAACCGTCTTTTGGCTGAACCGTATCATTTGACGGCGCCGGTGCTGCACGGCAAGGCGCTCGGACGGACGATCGGATTGCCTACCGTCAACCAGGCGTTTGGACGCGGGCAGCTGATTCCGAAGACGGGAATTTATTTTACGAAAACTATTGTGGATGGAAAAGCGTATGCTTCGGTTTCCAATATCGGTGTGCGACCGACGGTCGAGCGGGATGCTCCGGTAAATCTTGAAACCCATCTGATTGATTTTTCAGGAGACTTGTACGGCCGCACGGTGACGGTTGAATTTTATCATTTTCGCCGCGAGGAACGGCGTTTTGATACGGTTGCGGAGTTGACCCGCGCCATCGCCGCCGACCGGCAGGCTTCGTTTGATTATTTTAAAGCAGGGGAGGAACATGTATGAAGAAAATTGCCGCTGTTTTGCTTGCGGCTGTGTTTTGTCTGCCCTTGTTTTTATTCGCCGCTGCTGTGGAGACGCCTATAAAAAGCATTGCTGAGGAAAGCGTTCCCGATCCTACAGGTGTTTCGGCCGCGGTTGTATACAATCTGGAAAACGATCTTTACGTTTATGAATACAATGCGGATACCGTACTCGCTCCCGCGTCGCTTGTCAAACTGATGACGGCGCTCTGTGCGTATGAAGCGCTTTCGGAGCGGCTGGATGAAACGATAACGGTCGAGTACAGCATGATTCGGGACGCCGTTGGGAATCAAGTCGGCTACTATGTGGGCGAGACCGTGCCGATTCGGGATCTGTTTGCCGGTCTGCTTGTGCGCGGCGCAAACGACAGCGCGCTTTTGCTTTGCCATGCCGCAGACGGCGGAACGGCGCCGTTTGTGGAGCGAATGAATCTGAAAGCGCAGTCGCTCGGCATGGCGGATACCGTCCTCAAAAATGCTTCCGGTATGACGGAAGAGGGTATGGTTACAACAGCGCGGGATATGGTAAAGGCTGCGCGCGCTTTTTATGACGTCGAATTTTTGACCGAACTTTCGGGCGCCGTGAAATATACGATGCCTGCCACGAACAAATACGGGGAGCGGCTGTTGTATAATCGAAATGCGCTAGTGTCTCAGGTCTCGGAGACCGGTTATTTTGACACGAGACTGACGGGACTGAACGCGGGTTCTACTTCTGAGGCGGGGTATTGCACTGCGAGCGCCGCCCAAAAGGAAAATTTGACCTATATCATTATTGTGATGGGCGGACATTATAATGAGGGTGAAAAAAATCCCGCCTACACAATGGCCTCCGCGCTTTGCGGGTATGCGCTGGAGCAGTTCGGATATGTGGAGGTTATTTCCCCCGGAAAGCTTGTTTGTGAAATCCCTGTGTCTCTGTCGGCTGACGCAGATTATGTTACGCTTGTTCCGGCGGAGTCTCTGACGCTGTATTTACCGCGCTCGCTGGATATAAAGACCGATTTGACCTATGCTTACCGGTTGGAGTACGAAGTGCTGGAGGCTCCGGTTACAGAGGGGGATGCGGTCGGCGTCTATACGGTTTCAAAAAACGGCGAGATTCTTGGCAGTGTGGAACTGATTACAAAAAATTCTCTGCCGCGAAGTGATTTTCTGTCGCTGCTTGATTCAATCGACCGCTTTACGCACAGCGTGTTTTTCAAGGCGGCGCTGCTTGCCGCACTCTTTTTGACCGTTTTGTATTTTGTCATACGCACGATTGTCCGCCGTGCGCGCCGCCGCCACGGTCGGTATTCAAGAAGGTAAAAACGACCTGGTTTGGTTTTATCGCGCCAGAACTTCGGTCTATGCGCACGTTTTCTCCACTTTCTTCCCCGTATGCCAGAATCTTAGGGGTTACATTTTTGCCCGTTTCAACTTATAATAGTAGTAAGAAACGGGGTGTAGAGATGGAACTGATCCTGATCGGAGCGGATAAGCTGAAAGTCATGCTGACCGAGGAGGATATGAAATTTTATGCGATTGAGTTTGAGCGGTTGGATTACGGAAATACGGAAACCCGCCGCGCGATCTGGAGCATATTAGACGAGGCAAAACGTCAGATTGGTTTTGATGCGGCGCGCGACCGTATTTACATACAGGCATATAAGAATATAACCGGCGGCTGTGAACTTTTTGTGAGTTGTACGGACACGGGGAAAAAGACAGTGGGAATTAAAAAACTGCTGTATCGATTTGACAGTATGGATTCTTTGCTGTGCGCCTGCCGTCTGATATCGGGACGGTATTCAGGCGGAAGCGCGGCTTTCTCCTCGGACGACGGGCGTTTTTTTCTGCTTTTGGAGGAAACGGCGCCGCGGCGCTCTTCGCCGGACGCACTGTCGTCGCTGGAGGAATTCGGTCGGGCAATGCCCTGCAGAGAGGAATATTTGCGCGAACATGCAAAATTGATTTGCCGCGGCGCAGTCACGCTGCTCGGCAGCTTGAAATAACTCGAATCCGCGAGCAAAAAAGTCTGCTTGTGTTTTGCTGTTCTGCGGCGTTTTGTTCCGGCGGCAGACTGTTCAAAATTCAATGCGGAAACCTTATTTTCCAAAGCGGCGGGCATACCGGTGAAATGTATGCCCGCCGCTTTGTTTTATGGCGCTTTTTGTATAGTTTTGCGCTTGACTGTGTAAAAATACAGTGGTACAATACTCATTGCTTGAAAAATTTTACAAGGGTACGGATGTTATGGAATATTATGCAATGCTTTTGCCGCTGGCGCTTATTCTGGTGCTTTCCAAAACGCTGGCTAAGGTGTGTGTGCGGTTAAATCTGCCTTCTGTTGTCGGCCTGCTTTTGACCGGACTCCTTTTGAGTCTTGTCCGCTACATACCCGGTCAGACTGTTTTGACAGACGGCGCGCTGGAGGGACTCGGTTTTCTTGCCAAAATCGGCGTGATCCTGATTATGTTTGAAACCGGACTGGAGACCGATTTGCGTCAGGTGCGTGCAGTAGGCGTCCGCGCGGTCATTGTGACGATGGCCGGCGTGGCGGTTCCGATGGGACTCGGCTTTTTGGTGGCCGTGGCGTTTCACGGCGGTTTTGACGGGCTGACGCATGAGACGCTTGTTTCCTGCCTGTTTTACGGTACGATTTTAACGGCGACTTCAATCAGCGTGACGATTACCGCTCTGCGCGAGATGGGACGCCTGAAAACGAAAGTCGGCAGCATTATCGTCACTGCGGCGGTGCTCGACGACATCATCGGCGTGGTGGTGCTTTCGTTTGTCATTGCCATGAAAGATGCAACGGCGATTGTGGAATCGCCCTACGCGGTTATTGGCAAAATCGTACTCTTTTTCGTCATTGCGCTTCCGCTCGGAATCCTTTTGAACAAGCTGTTTGACCTTTTGGACAAACGGTTTCCGCATCATCGCCTGATTCCGATTTACAGTTTAGCTATGTGTTTTTTCTTTGCTTACGCGAGCGAGCGGTTTTTCGGCGTCGCGGACATTACCGGCGCATTTGTGGCGGGTCTGATTTTGTCCCGCAACCCGGACAGCAAGTATATCGAGCGGAAATCGGACGTTATGAGTTATATGATTTTTACACCGGTGTTTTTTGCCAATATCGGACTGACGATTACCTTTACCGGACTTGGCGGCGAGATGCTCTGGTTTGGCTGCTTCTTTATCCTTGCGGGAATTGTCGGCAAAGTGCTCGGCTGCGGAATTACCGCTAAAATCTGCGGCTGCGGCGGGAAGGACTCTCTGCGTATCGGCCTCGGTATGATGGCGCGCGCCGAGGTGGCGCTGGTTTGCGCGCAAAAGGGTGTGGAAAATGGGATTATCAGTTCTTCGATTATGCCGTTTATCCTGATTTTGATTATTTTGACCAGCCTGCTGACCCCGGTCGCGCTTCGTGCAACGTATAGGCACGAGCCGCCCGTCGATGCAGAACCGTAATATAACTTCCTTTTCGTCGGCAACGGAAAAGGATTTGTGAAATTTTGTTTACAAGGTCGCATAGGTCCGTTTCGTAAATTAATTTTATGAGTTTTTTTCCTCGCAGTTTTCACTTTATTGATAGCTGAAAGACCGTGCTTCGGCACGGTTTTTTCGTAAATATAGATTTAAAAACAAAATTTCCTCTGCATATAACGGGTAAAATTGGAAAAAATATCTGCGAGGTGATTCTATGCGCGGATGTCAGAGACAGATTATTATGCTGAAAGGAACAGAGTCGCAGATTTTTGACGAGGCTTATTTCCTTTTGCGAAAAGATTTTGAGGGGAAATCCCGCGATGATGACGAGATTATACGCGAGGCGCAGCGTATTGTAGACAGAAATACAACCCGACACCGCCGTCCGCTTGAGCATTCGCGGCTGATTCCGTTTCTTTGCGGTTTCTTTTGCTGCGCGGCGCTTTGGCTGATTTTTACAGTTTTATGAAGATTGTATTGCAAAACGCATTTGTTTGTTGTATAATAATAAAGTCGTGATGATGAACGGTTAACGAAATGAAGATGCTTCCCGCCTGTTTCTTATCGGTGGGGTTCGCTTCATTTTTTCATCGGGAGCTTGCGTTTCCCGCTGAAAATGCTTCATGACGGGGCGTTTCCCCTGATTGAAACGCTGTGTAAAGCGTCCGCCTGTGCGTTCCGCGTGCGCTGCGCAGCAGAATACGATTCCGCCAAAGCGCGGCCTTGTCTGTCGGAGGACAGTTTTGTTTTTATACCATTTTTAGAAGGAGATTTTATGTCAAATAACAATAGTAAAAATGCAGCCGATGCAGGTGCGCCGGTTGTCTTGCAGCCATCTGAAAAGACGGCGCAGCCGCCGCGGAAACGGAGACCCCAGATACGTCCGGGTGTAAGAGCGGCTGCAAAGCCGGAGGCCAAGCGGGTAAAGGAGCCCGCTTTGGCAGCGGCGCAGACCGCGCCGGCCGAGCGTGTGCGAAATGTTCGGAGCAGGCAGCAGCGCGGCAGTGCGGAGCCAAAGGGAAAACTGCGCGTAGCCAGTCTCGGCGGCCTGCATGAGATCGGGAAAAATATGACGCTGATCGAGTACGGCGACGATATCGTGGTTGTGGACTGCGGCATCGCATTCCCCGACGAGGATATGCTGGGAATCGATCTGGTCATACCCGATATTACCTATCTTGAAAAAAACAAAGAGAAAATACGAGGTATCCTGCTCACGCACGGACATGAGGATCATATCGGTTCTCTGCCGTATGTTCTGCGCACGATTTCGCCCGAGGTATACGGCACGCGCCTGACGCTCGGCATTGTAGAAAAAAAGCTCTCCGAGCATTCTTTGCCGGTTGCGCCGAAGCTGATTCCGGTATCGGCGGGCGATACTGTCAAACTCGGCCGGCTTTCGGCTGAATTTATTCGCGTCAATCACTCGATTGCCGACGCCTGCGCGATTGCGATCCGCACGCCGCTCGGTACAGTGCTGCATACCGGGGATTTTAAGCTGGATACCACGCCGATCGACGGAAAAATGATGGACATCACCCGGCTCGGCGAGCTTGGAAACGAGGGTGTTCTGTTGATGCTCGGCGAATCGACCAATGCGGAACGTCCGGGCTATACGCCCTCTGAAAAGACGGTCGGCCGGTCGCTTGCGGATATTTTTATGCGGAATCCCGATAAGCGGATTGCCATTGCCACTTTTTCCTCTAATGTACATCGTGTGCAGCAGATTATTTCGCTCAGCGCCAAATACGGCCGCAAGGTCGCGGTGCTCGGGCGCAGTATGGTCAATATCGTCGCTGCGGCGAGCAGTCTCGGCTATATGGAGGTGCCGGAGGGCGTTTTGATTGACATTAAGGACGTCAAACGTTATCCGGAAAATCAGGTCACGCTGGTGACGACCGGCAGCCAGGGCGAGCCGATGAGCGCGCTATACCGGCTTGCGTTCGGAGATCACGACCGTGTGACGCTCGGTCAGAAAGACCTTGTGGTTATCAGCGCCACGGCCATTCCCGGAAACGAGAAGTCTGTCGGCAAGATCATCAATGCGCTGATTGGCAGCGGTGTGACGGTGATGCATGATCCGGAAACTGACGTGCATGTATCCGGTCATGCCTGCCGTGAGGAAATCAAGCTGATGCATGCGCTGCTCAAGCCCAAATATCTGATGCCGATTCACGGCGAACTGCGCCACCTGGACGCACACAGGCAGATCGCGCGCGAAATGGGTATGCCGGATGAGAATATTTTTATCTCCGAAATCGGTAAGGTGCTGGAGATTGATAAAAAGGGCGCGCGCTTTGCCGGCACGATTCCATCGGGCAAGGTGTTAGTGGACGGATTTGGCGTCGGCGACGTTGGCAGTATTGTACTGCGGGACCGCAAGCATTTGTCTCAGGACGGTTTGATCGTGGTTGTTGCCGCGGTGGATCTCGATTCCCGTCTCTTGATTTCGGGTCCGGATATTATTTCGCGGGGCTTTGTATATGTGCGGGAGAGCGAGGCTTTAATGGACGCGGCGCGCGAACTCGCACTCGACGCGATCAATGGATGTCTTGATAAAGGAAACGTGGATTGGATGGAACTCAAAACCGGAGTCAAGGAAGCGCTTTCCAAGTATCTGTATCAGAAGACGCATCGCAAGCCGATGATTCTTCCCGTGATTATGAACGTGTAACATACCGGCGCATGTGTGCGAACAGGGCGTACTGTGAAAAAAGCAGTGTCGGCGCCTTACTTTCCCGTATATGCGCCGGCTGAAAAACTTTTAAAAGACGAGGAGCTTTGCGATGGTCAGACATGTGATTTTATGGCAGTTTCAGGACGCCATGGACAAAGAGGAACGCGCGGCGGCGTCTGAGCGGATTCGGCGGGAACTGGAGGCGCTTGTAGGCGTTGTGCCCGGGTTGATTTCGGCTTTTGTCGGAACGACGCCGATGGATACGAGCAATGCAGATCTGTTTCTCGACAGCTGCCTTGAAAGCCGGGAGGCGCTGGCGGCGTATGCGGTGCATCCCGAACATGTTCGTGCGGCGACTTTTGTCCGCAGTGTGGTCAAAAGCCGGACCTGCATGGATTTTGAAGTGTAACGATACGCTAAAACTGACAAAGCCGCCTGTCGTGGGAATCGTTTGGTTCCGGGACGGGCGGCTTTGGTTTTGCCTGAATGGCTTCCTTTTTTGATTTACAGATACGTTCTGAGATCGGATGCAAGGGATTCTTCCGATTCGATCAACCGTCTGGCAATCTCTTTTGCGGATTTGTCCGCTTCCTTGTATTCATTGAGATAGCGGTGCAGTGCTTTGGTACCCATATTGCAGCCGTCTGTGATTAGGTCGGCTATGGTGGTGTCCGATTCGTGCATGGCGAGTTTCACATTGGTTTTGATCCAGGACATGCTTTTGGCCATCGCGCTCGGTTCCTTGCCTTTTTCTCCGTCTGTATGGAGAAGCGTTTCGGTTTCTCCGAGCAGCGCCGTATGCTCGTCCTTGCATCGGGTAAGTCTGGCTTTCAGTGCGCTGTCGTTAACGTATTCCAGCACTTCATCAATAGATGAAGCGCCCATTTTAATGCCTGCATAACATTCCTGAAGCAGTTTGGCCGTATCTTCGCGGCACAGCGTTGTATTTTCCGTCATGATTTTTCCTCCGGTTTGGTTTTATCAGCAGTATGCCCTGTCGTGTTTCTTTTTATGTGCCGCACTGTTTTTGCATGGTGCAGAAAAGAAGCTGCGAAAACACCTGAATTTTGGACAAATTGCATGATTGCCTTGCAAAATGAGAATTTTTCCTGTATACTCTTTGTATACGGAAATGAAATTTGAAAATTATGGGTATATTGACATAGGCCATCCGATTTTTTGGAAAGGGGGAGGCGTATATGCAAAGCTTTGGGGGCGTGGATGCGGCTAAATTTCTGTTTTCGCTTGTCGTGATCGGAATTCATACCCGTCCGTTTTCCTCTCTTCGGTTGTTCGGTATACCGATGACCGCTTTCGTCTTTCCGGTAGCGGTTCCGTTTTTCTTTTTCTGCGCGGGCTATTTTCTGATGCGCGGCACGGGCGGTAAAGAAGCGGTTTTTACAAAAAAGAGGATTCGTTATCTTTTAAAGATTGCGCTTTTGTATTTTGCGGCAGAACTTTTGTATCTGCCCTTTGTTTCGTCGATTTGGTTTGACGGAACCCCGATAAACGCGGAGCAGATCCTTTGGTATCTGAAAAATCAGGCGCTGTTGAGCAGCTTTGAGCATCTTTGGTATTTGTATGCGCTGTTTTTCGGTTCGATTTTGCATATGGCGCTTGTCAGACTGTTGGGGATGCGCGGCGCTTTCTGGATTGCGGTCGCAGTATATGCCGTCGGCGTTACGATTCACACGGTTTTGCCGACATTGCCGGACAGTGTGCGGTATTCGGCTTGGATCGGTGCGCAGAGCGTACTGTTTTCCGGCTTTCCGCTGATTTCATTCGGCGGCGCGCTTGCGGCGACACGGCGCGCTGTATCTCCCGGACGAGCGGCGATTGTCTTTTTGCTTTCCGGCGCGCTGTATTTTGGGGAATGTATCCTTTTTTTGCGCGTGTATCCGCGCTGGCTGCTTTTGCTCTTTTTCTCCATGCCTCTCCTCATCGCTTCCTTGTTTTCGCTGCTGTCGGCGATTCCCACCGAAAAGCGCGCGCTCTATTTTGTGCTTCGGGAGAGCAGTACAATCAATTATATCATCCATTTTTGGTTTATTTTAGCGCCTGAGCGTTTGTTTGGATTGGATATGCCGCGAAGCGGGTTCCGCTTGTTTGCTTTCACATGCGTGTGTTCGTGCCTGATTTCGATTCCGGCGGCGGTGCTCATCTATATGCGCAAGCGCCAGCGGGCAATGGCCGGCCAAAACCGGAATTTGAATGTTTGCGGTTAACAGCAGTAAAATAACCGGGGACATGCGCCGTTTTATTTCGGCGCATGTCCCCGGTTTGTTATAAAGAAATGAATTGAATTTTGTTTTCAAGGCCGTATACGCCGCTTTAAAAATCTTGCGTGCGCGTTGCTGCACGTGCCTTTTCACAGAGACGTTCCGCTTGTCACCCGTCAGATAAACTGGCCGATGACCGTCAGAAGTATGGTGATCGCAATATAGCAGATAACGCCCGGATTGACATAGCAGGTTTGTGCTTCGCTGTCGGGCGGAAGTTGGTTTTCGGCGGTTTTGAAAAAGATTTTTTTCCGTTTGATTGCAAAAAATATGCATCCGAGCGTCAGAAGCGCCATAACCGTAAAGCTGTAGAGCATGAGCCAAAGCAGGGTCAGCGGATTTTCGGTCAGATACTGCATCATTGCGTCGGGCTGCTCCGCAAGCGACAGAAGTTCCGCATAGCCGCCGTAACGCATCAGTAGAATCGGGATTGTGGAACCGAAAAAGTTGATGGCCGCGTGTACGCCCCATACGGCGGTCAGCCGTCCGGTGCGCAGGTACAGATAGCCGAGCAGAAGGCCGATAAAAAAGGCGTAGAAAAACTGATAGACATTCAAATGATAAAGGGCAAACAGCAGCGCTGAGAAAATGAGCGCGTTTTTTTCACCGAAACTGCGAGTGCGGTCAAGCAGCACGCGCCGGAACATAAGTTCTTCTACAAAGGGCCCGATCAGGACGACTATGGAAAGTTCAATCCAGATATTCATGGACATCACAAGATCCATCGTTGTATTTGCGGGCACAGCGCGGGTTAGGAGGCCGAAGAGATTCCCTGCAAAAATGCCGAGCAGATTGCCGGCGTAGAGCAGCGGAATCGAAATCAAAAATACCGTCAGCAGCTGAGAAAAGCGGAGCTTACTTATTTCGGGCGCTTTTGCCGGTAGCCTGGCAGCGGCCAGCAGGACCACGGGCAGCCCGCAGAGATACATAGATCCGAATGATATTGCACTCAGGATAAAGGACGGATAATTTCCGTCCGGATAGGTCATCTGTAAAAAGACGCCGGCCACTGTCTGCACAAGCCATACGATGGCAAAGAACAGCACAAAAATTCCGCCCAGCTTGGAGAATTGCCGGCGCGCGGCCTTTAGATCGGTTTTTTCGGATGGTTGGCCGTGGTTCAAAAGGATCACCTCAAAAATCAGTTTTGCCGTGTAAATAAATTTCTATTTTTATTATCTTAGCATATTTGGCAGAATAAGTCAAATCCTGTATGCAGTTTTCTATGCGATTTTCCTATTGATTTGATCGGATAATTCCTGTATAATTTGACTAAATTCTGTTTCAAATTCGGGTATTTCAAAAGCAGCGCGGAATGAAAAGAGATGGGGGACTGATTTATGAGCGGTGCAAAGGGTTTTTTTGACAGGTATTTTATTCG
The DNA here is from genome assembly GCA_958414825.1 of uncultured Eubacteriales bacterium. Classification (GTDB taxonomy): domain Bacteria; phylum Bacillota; class Clostridia; order Oscillospirales; family CAG-272; genus UMGS902. The sequence goes on from CATYXQ010000022.1 coordinate 17,381, forward strand.
TGCGATGGGCGCAATGGCGCAGGGACTGTTTGCTTCTTTGATTATCGGCACGATTTTCAATCAGCTTTCAAAGATTCCGTATATGGATTTTCTCACAAAGTTTACAGCTGATATTGGAAATGCGGCTTCGCCTGTTATCGGCTGCGCGATCGGCGTCGCAATCGCCTATGCGCTCGGTGCAAAGCCGCTTGTGCTGTTTACAAGCGCAGTGACCGGCGCTTTAGGCTATTCGCTCGGCGGACCTATCGGTGCATATATTGCGGCGGTTATAGGATCGGAACTCGGGGCGCTCGTGGCCGGAAAAACCAAACTGGATATTATTTTAACGCCCGCGACCGTGATTATCACGGGCGGCCTTGCGGGGATTTTTGTCGGACCGTATATCAACCGATTTATGCTGTTCCTCGGTGATTTTGTCAACAGCGCGACGGAATATGCGCCGATTCCGATGGGAATCGTCGTTTCGGTCGTCGTCGGACTTGTGCTGACCGCGCCGATTTCCTCAGCCGCGCTGTGTATTTCGATCGGCATCGAAGGAATCGCGGCAGGCGCCGCCTGTGTCGGATGCTGCTGTCAGATGATCGGCTTTGCCGCAGCCAGTTTCCGTGACAACGGGATTGGCGGCGCGCTTTCGCAGGGCGTGGGAACCTCCATGCTTCAGTTCCCGAACATTTTGCGGCACCCGCAGATTTGGATTGCGCCTACGCTGGCGTCTGCCGTGCTCGGACCCGTATCCACGGCGGTGCTGAATATGACCAATACCAAAATCGGCGCGGGCATGGGTACGTCCGGCCTTGTTGGACAGTTCGGCGCGTTTGAGGCGATGGGGGTGGACATTTTCTCCTGCGTGACAGTTCTTTTGATGCATTTTGTACTGCCTGCGCTGCTCACGCTTGGGTTTGACCTCGTTATGCGCAAGATCGGCTGGGTCAAAGCGGGTTATATGCGCCTTTCATAAAGGGTCGCTTGTTCTTTATAAAAAAATCCGTTGCGCTGCGTTTTTTCGCAGTGCAACGGATTTTTTGTGTCGATAACAGCTTATTTCAGGTCAATCAGCGAAGCGTCCCACATTTCGGGCGCCTCGTAGCCAAGCAGATTTGCTGTGGTTGCCGCAATGTTTGAGAGTCCGAACGTACCGCCGTCCTCCTTTACCGTGTAGCTGTCGGCGGTAAAGTTGTCATAGATGATACAGGGAACGCGGTTGAGCGTATGACTGGTTTTAGCCTTGGGCTTCCCGTCCGCGCCGTGTTTGACAGCGCCGCTCTTTTTATCCAGTTCGTACATTTCATCGGCATTGCCGTGATCCGCGGTGATAATCGCTGCGCCGTGCAGCTTGTCTACTACTTTCAGAATGCGTGCGAGACAGAGATCCAGCGCCTCCATCGAACACTGTGTCGCTACGAAATTTCCGGTGTGGCCGACCATATCGCCGTTGGGAAAATTGACGCGCAGGCAGCGGTATTTTCCGCTTTCGAGACACTCGATCAGCTTGTCGGTAATCTCGGCGCACTTCATCCAGGGGCGCTGCTCAAAGGGCACGGTATCCGAGGGGATCTCGATATAGGTTTCCAGTGTATCGTCAAATTTGCCGGAGCGGTTGCCGTTCCAGAAATAGGTGACGTGACCGTATTTCTGCGTTTCCGAAATGGCAAGAATCGAAATGCCGGTATTGGTGAGGTATTCGCCCATGGTGTTGGTGATTTCCGGCGGATTGACCAGATAGCGTTTGGGAATGTGCAAATCACCGTCGTATTCCAGCATACCGGCGTAGACAATTTTTGGATAGCGCACACGATCGAACGGCGTAAACTCCGCTTCGTCAAACGCGCGGGAAATCTCAATTGCGCGGTCGCCGCGGAAGTTGAAGAAAATTACGCTGTCGCCGTCCTCTATTGTACCGACCGGTTTTCCCTCATTCGCAATCACAAAGGGCGGGAGATCCTGGTCGATTACGCCGAGTTCCGCACGGTAAGCATTGACGGCGTCGGCCGCGCTTTTAAACTGCCGGCCCTCTCCGAGGACATGCGTCCTCCAGCCGGTCTCGACCATTGCCCAGTTGGCCTCATAGCGATCCATCGTGATTTTCATGCGTCCGCCGCCCGAGGCGATGCAAATATCAAACGAATCGTCCCTCAGACCGTCAAGATAGGTTTCAAACGGGAGAATATAATCCAGCGCGCTGGTTTCGCCTACGTCGCGTCCGTCAATGAGAATATGCACACGGACGCGCGTCACCCCCTCTTTTTTTGCTTCTTCGATCATTGCGCGCAGGTGGTCGATGTGCGAATGGACATTTCCGTCCGAAAATAGGCCGAGAAAGTGCAGGGTGGAGGCGTTGCTTTTTACATTGCCGATCAGATCTTTCCATGTGTTTCCCGCAAAAAGTTTTCCGCTTTCGATCGACTGCGATACCAGTTTTGCGCCCTGCGCAAACACCTGACCAGCGCCGAGCGCGTTGTGTCCGACCTCGGAATTGCCCATATCGTCGTCGCTCGGCAGACCGACAGCGGTTCCGTGCGCGCGGAGCTTGACCATGGGATAAGTGTCCATCAGCCATTTCAGCGTCGGTGTGTTGGCCGCCGCCACCGCGTTGGCCTCGCCGGCCGGAGCCAGTCCCACGCCGTCCATAACGATGGTCAAAACCGGTCCTTTTACACCGGGGAAAGCTGCTTTTTTCAGTGTCTTGTTCATATAGATTCTCCTTGCCGATATACTACTAATAGTATATCCGAAAAAATGGGATTTTCAAGAGTCAAGAGGCAAAAATTGTTAAATTCTTTTCATTTGCGTCCAAAAGACTGTTCGCCTATCGAAAACAGCACATCGGTTCCGCTCAGCGTGAGCAGGCCGTGGGTGAATTTCCCGTTGTACGGCGCGCCGATGCTGCCGGGGTTGAACAGATGGATACCGCTCGCCGCGTCATAACGCGCCGCCGGGAGATGCGTGTGCCCGTACAGCACAATGTCCGCGCCGCGCGCGGCCGCGGCAGAGAGCAGTCGATTTTCATCATACTTGACAAAATACCGGTGTCCATGCGTGAGAAAAATCCGATGTCCCTCAAGCTCGATCAACATTTCCTCTGGAAATGCGCCGTCTGACAGGAGATCGCAGTTTCCGCGCACGAGATGCCATAGCCGCGGATATTCTTTTTGCAGCAGAGCGATTTTGGATATTCCGTCCCCGAGAAAAAATACCGTGTCGTATTCCGGATGGTTTTTCAGAACGCTTGCCGCACAGGAGATGGTTCCGTGAAGATCGGATAAAACCAGAATTTTTTTCAAAACCGTTTCCCCGCCTTTCCGCTTTGCATATACTGTACCAGAGTCATTCTATCACATAAAGGAGAGAAATTCCATGAAAATCGATAAAAATATGATGGCGAAGCTTGCCGCAATGGACGATGCGTCTCTTACGGCTTCGATTCGGATGATTGCAGCGGCTTCCGGCGTCGATATTGGTTCCGTTACATTTGATTCGGAGCAGCTTGCTTCGCTGCGTCAGGCTATGATGGGCGCGACGGACGACGATATTGCGCGCGCAAAGGATATCTTAGATGGATATCGTAAGGAGTGAGTTATGGAAGAAGCAACGGATAAGAACATAGAAAATATTCTTTCGGGAGGGGGCTTTTCCTCTCTGCTTCAGAATCCGGAAATTGCCTCAAAACTGCCGCGGATCATGGAAGCGCTGGCTCCGGTGATGGCGGAAATGAAAGCGGAAAAATCGGGCGCCGCTGAAAAAGTACACGCAAAGGCGGCGGACGATCCAGAGGCGGACGGTATGGAGTCGGCGGCAAAACAGACGTCGGCGGACGCCGCGTCGCTTGCGGCGGGACTGCTTTCTTCAGGCGGCGGCGGAAAACATCCGCATCCGGGACTATCTAAGCGGTGTGCGCTCTTAAATGCGCTGAAGCCCTATTTATCGGACGGGCGCAAAGAGACACTTGACTATATTATCAAGGTATCCACCCTGATCGACTTGCTTTCGGAGGTGATTTGATGTATATCAGCGTTCCGAAAAATTACAGCGGGAACGCATTTCGTCCCGGACTTGCAGGACCTATGCCGATGCCGGTCATGCCGGCGTCATGGCCTGCGCCCGCGGAAAGAAGATCGCAGACGCAGCAAACCGAAACGCCGGTGCGCATTCCGCAAACGCTGCCCGCACAGCCCGAACCGCCGCAGGAGCCGGAGGATTCTATCCTGGAAACGGAAAGTGCAAAGGCGAATGAAACTGTGCCGGCGGCGCATGTGTCTTTTGACAGAGACGATTCGGCGTGCCGGAGAGAAAAATGCGATGACGGCGGGGCAAAAAACGCAAAAAATCCGCTGAGCAGCTTGCTTGAAATGCTGCACGGACGTGGGAATGCGGGCTTCGATCTGGAAGATTTTTTGCTGATTGGTCTGATTGTGCTTCTGATGGGCAAAGAGGGCAATGAAGATATTGTACTGATTCTTGCCATGCTGCTTTTGATTTGACGCTTCGCCGGAATGCGTTTGTCTGTTTGCAGCAGGACAGAAAATCGAGAGCGCCGGGATTTTATTCCGGCGCTTGGGCTGTCGGTAAAGTAAAACTGCGAAGAAGTAACGCATAGAATCAATTTTTACTGCGGCTAAATAGGCGGAAAACTTTAAGTTTTCCGCCTATTTGTTGTTATATTCACCAGATAAACCGGGATTTTTGATAGGTTTCGGGATCGGAAACAAAAGCCTCGATATTGCTCAGTCCGGAAGGAAGCGTCTGTTTTGTAACCGTCGGCCCGCCGATGGAAATCAGATCGGGGCCGCCGTTCGGGTTGCGTACAAATTTGATGCGATCCATTCCGGTACAGAGCGGTCTTGTGACCGTTGGAGAGAAGTTGCGCAGATACAGGATGAAATGCTCGCTGCCGTCGGGCGATGTGAACACGGTGGACGCGCCGACGCCGAAAGCCTGGTCATTTGAAGTCAGAACCGGGTTTTTATCGTATTTTGCGTAAGGACCGAGCGGACTTTCGGCGATTGCATAGCCTGTGCCGTAGGTTGAGTTATAGTTTCCGCCGGAATACAACAGGTAATAGAGATTGCCGTGGCGGATGATATAACCGCACTCGACGACCGAGGCTTTTGCATTTTCCCATGGCTCGGTCGGCTCAAGAAGAAGCGTTTCCGTGGAAAGGTCGATTTCCGCTTTTCCGTCGTTTAGGGAAATCTTTGCACCGTACAGTCGGTTTCCGCCCGTTGTGCGGGTATATACCAGATAAACAGATCCGTCGCTGTCAACGAAGGGCTGTCCGCCGATGAAATCTTTGTCGTTTGTGAGCGGCGTTTTATCGTCATTTTGAAACGGACCGGTCAGAGACGGCGATGCGGCGCAGGCGGTTACCGAGGTTCCGAGCGCGTTCGATTCCGCCATATAGAACATGTAATACATACCGTTATGATAAACAATGTTGGCCGCTTTGAATATGCCGTCGCCGAACGCATCGCCGGCACGCAACGCAAAGCCCTCGTCCCGGAACGTGCGGAAATTGGTTGTAGAATAGCATTTCACGCCGCTGTTTGCGGTGTTCGCCTGGGTTCCGTAAATGTAGTATCGGCCGTCCGCAAAGAAAATTTCCGGATCGGTGAAATTTTCGAGCAGCGTATTTGTGTAGCCGTTCTCGGGAAGGTTTTCCGCAGTTGTGACGGCCGGCAGGGAAGCGAGCGCGTTTTCCGTATACAATCCGACGCCGTTTCCGTCGCTCTGAAGCGCCAGGTTGAAGATCGGGTAGGGCGCGTTGTCAAAAATATTGTTTTCAAAATAGAGATCGGCCCAGTTATTGCGATAAACCACGCGCAGCCGTGCCGGTGTGTCAAAGATTTCGATTGTGCGCTTGGCGGTAACGCGATAGCCGCCGTTTTTCACGGTGTACAGCGTTGCGGTGTCAGCGTCGGCGTCAATTTCAAAGTAGTAGCCGTTAAGCGCGCTCAGTCCCCCGGACAGATCGCAGCCGAAATACAGGCCGATCTTGGCGTGTTCTTTGGGAATGCCTGCGGCGGAGAGGGTATAATTTGTTTCGGCGGTTGAACCGAACGCAAATCCTTTTTCAATAGCGCCGCCGTTTGCAAAAGCGCCTCCGTACAGATCAAGGGAGCTTGAAATCAGGTTTTCGGGAGCCTTGGGAAACAAGCGGCGCTGATCGTTTAGGGTACCCCACAGAATCATCATGGCGTCCTCGGAGGTGATGCGCCCGTCGAAGTTGGGGTCGGCCTTTGCGTCGTATTTTCCCGAGACCATCATCCGAAATGCCGTCAGAACATCGTTGACCGACAGGTATCCGTCCTCGTTCAAGTCGCCGTAGTTTATATTTTCGGCTCCGAACACGACTTTTTCGGCGCTGCCCGACGGCGTCATATCCCGACTTTCAAAAGCGTTTTCGGATTCCGGAAGTTTGACTGTCCTGGCCGCGTCAAAAAGCTGTTCTTCCTGCGCGACCATGGCTTGATAGGCGGCTTCCTCTATCGTTTGGCGTGTAAAGCCTGAGATATTGGCTGTTTTGCCCTCCAGCACATTTAACGTTTTTTCGCCGGTTACCGTACCGGCGCCGGCGCTGACCGAAGCGGGCAGATCCGTGAAAGCGTTGACGGTAAAGCTGCCGTTCAGCGTGCCGCCCCGGCTGATACGGATTCCGGAACTGAAACTGCCTCCGTATAGGGAGACGGTGATGTTTCCGTCGGTATTGACTGCGCTTGCGCCGTTTACGCTGGCTTTAAACTGTCCGTCGTATACGCGCAGATAGGCGTTTCCGATGCTGGGAGAATCGCCGCCAAGGTCAAACGTACTGCCGAAACTGCCGCCCCGGATTGTGATAAAGACATCGCCATTCTGCGCTACGGAGGAGGCGCCGCGCGCGCCGCCGCGAATACGGTACCAGTCTCCGCTGCAAATTTCAAGATAAGCGCCGTCGGAGGACGCCGCGCCGGTAGAACCCGCGGTAATACCCGGCAAGAGCACATCTTCGCCCACGGCCGCGGTGGCAATCCCCTCGCCCATGCGCGTGTAATTGCCGTGACAGAGAATGACGAGATTTTTCACCGTCGCTGTGAGATTGATGTTTTCAAATTCAACCGGACCGCGCAGGGAAAGATTGCCGCCGAGGTATAGGACAGCGCTTCCGTTTTCTGCTGTGCGGTAATCTTTATCGGCTACGCTTGTGATGGTGAGAAGACCGTCTGTAGCCGGCAGTTCGGTTGCCGTTTGCGTCAGTGCGCCGCAGAGAACAATTCGGCCTCCGGAGGGCAGGGCGCGCGCTGCGGCATACAGGGTTTTAAACGGCGCGTCGGCGCTGGTTCCCGCCGCACTGTCGTTTCCCCAGCCGGCTACATATACCGTGGGCCGCGCCGTATCGGCCGCTGAAATCGGGAGCGCGGTCAGCGCCGCGCAGGCGAGCGTGAGCAAAAATAAAAGTTTGAATTTTCGTTTCATACAGAACCTCCACAAAAAAGGGGCATACAGCACGGTATTTTTATGCCGCTTTGACGATGAGCTTTGCAGCAAAGACGGCGCGGCGGTTTTAGCCGAAAGAAAATCACCGGAACTGTGGATCAGTACCCCTTATTGAAAATATACCATTATGCGCAGTTGTTTTCAAGGCGACTGAGAGAAGTTTCACAAATTGTGTTGAAATATCCGAATTTTTTATAAAAGGAATTTTACCGGTTTGCAGATGTCAAAACCGGTATTTTTCAAAATTTTGAAAAAATACAGTTTGGGAGATGACGAGGCCGGATTGATGTGGTATACTGAAACTACCCGACGTCGGTTTTATGCAGCTTTTGAGCCGGGCAAAATCAAAGCGGGCGTTCGCTGTGCGCGGCGGGCGCGGGGAGGTTTTGGATGATTCTCAATATAAGCGGTCGCACGGATGTTGCACAGTATTATACCGATTGGCTGCTGAAACGTTTTTCAGAGGGATATGTGCTTTCCCGAAATCCGCTGTTTCCGAGCAAAGTCACCCGGTACGAACTGTCGCCCGATACGGTGGACTGCGTGGTGTTCTTTTCCAAAAATTATGCGCCGCTTCTGCCGCGGATTAAGGAGATTACCGAGCGCTTTCCTGTTTATTTTTATTACACGATTACGGCGTACGGAAAGGATCTCGAGCCGGGCGTTCCGTCTGTTTCGGAGAGCATCGAAACGCTTGTTCGGCTTTCCGAAGCCGTAGGGCGCGAACGGGTCGCGTGGCGGTACGATCCGATTTTGCTGACCGAAACGTATACTGTGCAAACCCATATGCAGGCGTTTGAAGACATGGCGGAGCGGCTTTGTCTCCATATCGACCGTTGCATTTTTAATTTTGTGGAAATGTATAAGAAAGTCCGGGCGAATATGCCGGAATTGATTCCGATGACCGCTGCGGACAAGGATATGCTTGCAAAGCATTTCGGCTTTGTGGCCGGGAAGCTCAGTATGCCGGTTCAGACCTGCGGGCTGTGCGGAGATTTCACCCGGTTCGGCGTTCGGAGTTCGGGGTGCATGACGCTGGATATTCTGGGAGAGGCAAATGACCTGCGCTTTCGCAAGCTGAAGCATAAGGGGAAACGTCCGGGATGCGGCTGTATTGAAACCCGGGATGTCGGCGCGTATGATACCTGCATAAACGGCTGCAAATATTGCTATGCGAATGTCAATCCGAAAAAGGCGTTTGAGAATTATCGGCTGCACGATCCGGATTCGCCGCTGCTTTTGGGAAATATTCGGCCGGAAGATACCGTGCAAGCCGGGAATCAGAAAAGTTTTCTTTTGGAAAAGCGAAGCCGCTAAAGTGAAAATAATAATCGGACTCTTGATTTAGAGGCGGAAAATTGATATACTGTGTATATCGGCTGTGCGGATTTTTCCAAAACTTCGGGAAAAGTGCGGCGGCCGGAATGCGCGCGGCTTTTCGCGGCTGCGTTTTTGCAGAGACGTCCGGCGTGTATGGTTTTTCCGGGCGTAAAGTGATTTGAAAAGCAAGAGATACAGACATAAATTTTATTTCTGAATAAGGCTAAGGGTGCAAAAAAGTGAGCGAGAAACAACAGCATATCCGGAATTTTTCGATTATTGCGCATATAGATCACGGCAAGTCCACACTGGCCGACCGGATCCTCGAATATACCCGTGCGGTTACCTCCCGTGAAATGGAGGCGCAGCTGCTCGACAACATGGAACTGGAGCGGGAGCGCGGCATTACGATTAAAGCGCGCGCGGTTAAACTCGATTATACCGCGCCGGACGGCGAGACGTATATTTTGAATCTGATTGATACGCCCGGTCACGTTGACTTCAATTACGAAGTTTCGCGCAGTCTCAAAGCCTGCGAGGGCGCGCTGCTTGTGGTTGACGCGACGCAGGGTATCGAGGCGCAGACGCTGGCAAACGCATATCTTGCCGCAGATGTAGGACTTGAAATCGTTCCCGTGATTAACAAAATCGATCTGCCGAGCGCGGATGTGGAAAAAGTGCGCGCCGAGATCGAGGATGTCGTCGGCGTCGTAGCGGAGGGGTGTCCTGCGGTATCGGCCAAAACCGGACTGAACATCGGGGATGTGCTGGATAAAATCATCAGCGAGATCCCGGCGCCCGGCGGCGACGAAAACGCGCCGCTCAAATGCCTGATTTTCGATTCTTATTATGACAGCTATCTCGGCGTGGTCGTTTATGTCCGCGTCGTGGACGGGCGGGTACGCGCGGGCGACCGTATCCGGCTGATGAGCAACGGCGCCGAATTTGACGTGGTCGAAGTCGGCGCGATGGAGCCGCTCGGTCTGAAAAAGTGCGGCGAGCTTTCGGCCGGCGAGGTTGGATATATTACCGCGAGCATCAAGTATGTGGGCGATACCCGCGTCGGCGACACCGTTACGCTGGCAGAGGGCGGCGCGTCCGAGCCGCTGCCCGGATTTAAACAGGTGCAGCCGATGGTGTATGCCGGCATTTATCCGGCGGACGGCGCGCGCTACGGCGATTTGCGCGACGCCCTTGAAAAATTGCAGCTCAACGATGCCGCGCTCGTTTTTGAGCCGGAAACTTCCGTGGCGCTCGGCTTCGGATTTCGCTGCGGGTTCCTTGGCCTTTTGCATATGGAAATCATTGAGGAACGGCTTGAGCGCGAGTTCAATCTGGATTTGATCACGACAGCACCCGGCGTTGTCTATAAAGTTCGGTTGACGAGCGGCGAGACGGTCATGATCGACAACCCGACCAACTATCCGGCGCCCGATGTGATCGCCGAGGCGTCCGAACCGGTTGTGCGGGCGAGCATCATCACGCCGACCGAATATGTCGGCGGCATTATGGAACTTTGTCAGGACAAGCGCGGCGTGTTTATCGATATGAAATATATTGAGACGACCCGTGCGGAATTGCATTATATTCTGCCGCTCAATGAGATTATTTATGACTTTTTCGACGCGCTGAAAAGCCGCAGCAAGGGATATGCTTCGCTGGACTATGAGTTCGCAGAATATCAGCCCTCCAAGCTTGTCAGGCTCGATTTCCTTTTGAACGGCGATCAGGTGGACGCGCTTTCGTTTATCGTGCATGAGGAAAAAGCGTATCCGCGCGCCAGAAAAATCGCGGAAAAGCTGAAAGACAATATCCCGCGTCAGCTTTTTGAAGTACCGATTCAGGCGGCCATAGGCAATCGCATTATCGCGCGGGAGACGGTTAAGGCCATGCGCAAGGATGTGCTTGCAAAATGCTACGGCGGCGACATCACGCGCAAGAAAAAACTGCTTGAAAAGCAGAAAGAGGGAAAAAAGAAAATGCGCCGCCTGGGATCGGTTGAGGTGTCGCCTGAGGCTTTCATGGCGGTGCTCAAGCTGGATGACGACGATTGACCGGCATAACCGGTATGGAGGAAGCATGGAAAAGCAGCGTCTGGGCATTTATATTCATATACCGTTTTGCAAAAGCAAGTGCGCGTACTGCGATTTTTGTTCGCATCCGCCGAGAGAGCGGGAAGAGGTCGCGCGTTATCTGAACGCACTGATGCTCAATATGCAGGATTTTGAGGCGGCGGCGCATGAATTTTCAGTAGATACGGTATATATCGGCGGCGGTACGCCGACGCTTTTGGAGAAAAAGCAGATCCGGGCTTTGATGGCGTGCGTATTCGAGTGCTTTTCCGTGGATAAAAACGCAGAGATTACGATCGAGGCCAATCCGGGCACGGTGGACAAAGGCGATCTGCGCGCGATGCGGCGCGCCGGTATCAACCGCATTTCGTTCGGACTTCAGAGCGCGTCGGACAAAGAACTGCGCGCGCTCGGCCGTATCCATACCCGCGCGGATTTTGAAGAGAGTTTTCATGCGGCGCGCTTGGCGGGATTTCAAAATATCAATGTCGATCTGATGTATGGGATTCCCCATCAGACCAGGGAGAGCTTTGCCGAGACGCTGCGCTTTGTGTGCGCGCTGTCTCCCGAACATATCTCGGCGTACGGGCTGAAAATTGAGGAGGGCACCCGATTTTGGCAGGAGCGGAAGCGGCTGCCGCTGCCCGATGAGGAGACGGAGTATGCGATGTACCGCATGGCGGATTCGGCGCTTCGCAAAGCGGGGTATGCGCATTATGAAATCAGCAATTTTGCCCGTCCCGGTTTTGCGTCAAAGCACAATATGCGCTATTGGACGGGTTCGCCCTATCTCGGATTTGGCGTTTCCGCGCATTCGTATTTCAAAAATCAGCGGTATGCCTATGTTTCGGACATGGAAGCGTATATGCAGGAAATGGAGACGCCGCGCAGTATGGCCGCTATTCTTTCCGAGTGCAGCGATATAGATGTATTTACGCGGGAAAATGAATACGTCATGCTGCATATGCGGCTGTTTTCCGGCGTGGATCTCGCCGAGTACCGCACGGCGTTCGGCCGTGATTTTATGGCGAAGTACGGAAAAAAGCTTGAACGATTTAAGGACGGCGGCTTTCTTATACTGGACGGAAAGCATTGCGCTTTTACGCCAAAGGGCATGTATGTCAGCAATTATATTTTATCGGAAATTTTGGATTTTTGAGGTTTGTTTTTGAACAGCGCTTGATTTGGCGGTGTGTGTCGGGTGCGGGGCGCGTTAAACTTTTCTTTTGTCGAATGGTTTTTTCAACAACCGCTTGACATGCCGTGCGCGGCCTGATACAATAAAAGCAGAAATACCGAAAGGACGGTTTTTGAAGCATGGATGAGATCTATGACGGTGATATTTATACCCTTACGGACGAGACGGGTAAGGAAAGCGAGTTTGAACTGATCGGTTCCTGCGAATTTGAGGGCAAAACCTATCTTGCGCTTGTTCCGGTTGAAGAGGGGTCTGATGAATATGTGATTTTGCGTCTCGAACTCGATGAAGCGGGAGAGGAGACGCTGGTGACAATAGACGATGACGACGAGTTTGACCGTGTGGCGGATTATTTTGAGGATGAACTGTTTGATACGGTTGACTATGACGAAAATAACGAGACGGAAGAACCGGGCGCTGATGTGTAAAATTTTTACGTGCATAGACAGGCGTACTTTGCATATACTGTCGATGTAGGAAATTTTCCTGCCCTGTGCGTGATACACGACCATTTCGGAACCTACAATGAATAAAAGGGATCCTAAATTTCTCTGTCGGAATTGCAGGCCTCCCGCACGCGGCAATCGACCGCGGCGGACGTTGGAAGCGCGAAGCGGAGTTGCGGATACCGCCTTGCTT
>CATYXQ010000023.1 GCA_958414825.1 uncultured Eubacteriales bacterium
TCAGTTTCAGAATAATCTCCTTGGCGCTCATCTTTTCCCCGTCGAGCGCGACCGGAGCGCCTTTGACAAAGTCAAGCGTCACATAGGTCGGCTGATCGGGCGCCTGCAAAGGAGACACGCCCATTTCCAAAAAGCCCGGTTTTTCATACAGCGGCTCGTTGCCTGCGTCCTCAAGATCCAGTCCCTCATGCGAAAGATGCCAAAGGTTCTTATCCTTGGAATAATTGGTCTCGCGGTTGATCTTCAGCGGTACATTGTGCGCCTCTGCATAATCAATCTCCTCATCGCGGGATTTTATCGACCATTCACGCCAGGGCGCAATGATCGGCATATCGGGCGCAAACGCTTTAATGGCCAGTTCAAAACGCACCTGGTCGTTGCCCTTGCCCGTGCAGCCGTGGCAGATCGCGTCCGCCCCCTCCGCCTTGGCAATCTCTACAATGCGTTTGGCAATGATCGGACGCGCAAAGGATGTGCCGAGCATATACTCCTCATACTTCGCGCCGGCTTTAACGGTGGGGATAATATAATCGTTGACGAATTCCTCCGTCAGATCTTCAACATACAATTTAGAAGCGCCGGTTTTTTTTGCCTTTTCCTCCAGCCCCTCAAGCTCATCCGCCTGTCCCACATTGCCGGAAACAGCAATTACTTCACAGTTGTTGTAGTTTTCCTTGAGCCACGGAATAATAATAGAAGTATCCAACCCGCCCGAATACGCAAGGACGACTTTTTTGATTTTGCTTTTATCCATAATTCTTTCCTCCGGAGTCATTTTTTAGATTGGGAATATTATAGCATTGTCTGAATATAAATTCAATAGTTTTGAATAAATATTCTTACATATTTTCAATTTTTGTTATTTATCACAAGGATTTTTATTTCAAAACTCAGTTTTTATATAAAGTTTTCAGACTTTTAGCTCTATCCTTCTTACACAGCGCAAAAAATGAATATATTCGTTATTTTTTCGTTAATTATTCAAAAAACAATTGAATTTATTCCCGCACCGCCGATACGCACAAAAGCCGACCGGAATAAAAATTCCGACCGGCTTTTCACCGATTCACTGAATCAATTTTTTCAAAGAGCGCTGAACGTTCTGTATCCCCACCTCGGTAAACCCGTAATAATTTATACTCTTCGTCACATCAAATCTGTTCAACGCATAGTTCAGCAGCAAAAGACTGTCGGCCAGATCGACTTTTCCGTCCCCGTTCAAATCTCCGGTCAGAATCCTTTCGGCCTGCACGCCCTCAGCTATGCGGATCTCGATGCATCCTGTATTTTGCCCCTCGTCGTAGCTGCCCGCCGCATATTTTCCGGCATATGCGTAATCCCGTATCTTTGCGCCCTGCGGCCACGCGCCGATTTCCGCCGTAATCGTCCCCGACAGATAGTTCATCCCGTTTATACCGTTGTACCCATGATTGGCAATACTCGCACCGCTTCCGATTTGAATTTCCATATCGCCGCTGTAAACGCCAAACGGTGAATTTTCCGCAAGACGAATATGACCGCCGGTAAAACTTCTCCACGCGCCGCCGTTGACGGTCAGCTTTACATCGCGCCCGCAGCTCGCCGTCTGCGCGCTGTCAAAGGTCGTCTGACTTTCATCCGCATAAAACAGCACGTCTCCCGCTATCAGATAAAATGTTCCCGCTGTTTTTACCGTCTCCGTAATCTCCGCGCTGTTATAGCAGAAAGCGAGATATGTCGCTTTATAAACGGTTTTAAGCGTCAGATTGTCAAATTTTACCGGAGAAAGACATTTTATCGTATCGCCGTTCACAACCAGACTGGCGTCCGTTCCCTCCCCGACAAACGTGAGCTTTTCAAGGCCGAGCGGCGTGACAATCTTCGTCGGATACGTCACGGTGCCGACAATGTGAATTGTCGTTTCCGGCGCCGCCATCCCGAACGCCACCGTAAGGCTGGAAACGGGATCGTCCTCCGTACCCGCGCCGTTAAGCTTTCCGCGACTTGAAACATAAATATCGCGCATACCGAAATCCGGCACGGTATATACCCCTCCAAAAATCGCGTCATAAACCGCGCGCGCATAGATCACATAGCCGTCGTTGTCCGGGTGCAGTTTATCACCGGCAAACAGCGTATCCTCAACTGCGTCCTCCAGCAACAACGCATACATATCCACATAGATATACTTTTCCGGCGCGGAGGCCGCCAGCGTCTCCAAAACCTGCTTCTGCACCGGACGGATCACCGATACGGCGCGAACATCCTGCTGTTTTTGCGAAGTCAGTCGGTAAATCGCGCTTGTGGCAAAAACCTTTTCGGTATCCGGCAGTGTGCCGAACGATTCCACAAACTCTTTGTACATCTGTCTGAAGCGTTCGGTCTGACCGGTAGTGCCGCCCGCAATCTGCGCGTCGTTTGTGCCAAGCGCAATCAATATGTAACGGCTGTCCGCTTCGTGATAAGCGACGGCATATGCCAGCGTCTGGTTGTACCATGCGCGGCCGTAATGCATAACCGTTGAACTGCCAACGCCGTAATTGGCGACAATCAGTTCGCGCCCCTCCTGCTCCGCCATTTCAAGCACACGTGCAGGATACGCCGTGCGCAGCGCGTCGGTCGAACCAGTTCCCTGAGTAATGCTGTCCCCGATAAAAGAAATGCGCAGCGGTTCTTCATAGTTTTGCGTCCGTCCGTTGACCATGTCGAAGCGCCGAACAACAAGTCCCGCCGACGTAGGATAGTTCAGTACCGCGCGCGTTTCGGTTCCCGCATAGGCTTTCACCTGTGTAGCATCTATCACCGTTCCTTTTGCAAACGTCGCGCCTTTTTCAATCGTCAGATTGAAATTGCCGCGCAAAAGCTGCGTATACCCCGTGGAAGTCTGAAACGCGCTGATTTCTCCGCCTTTAAACGCGCCGCCGTCAATATGTACGGTAATGTTTCCGTCCAGCGCATAAAACCGGCGATCCGAAGCCGCATAGGCAGAACAGATACTCGCGTATGCATGAATTTCCCCGGTACGCCCCTGCACATATACAGGCACGTTGAATACCCCGCCGTGAATCGTCAGGTTCGCGTCGTCCGCCAAAAAGGACATACCGGATATACTGAATGCATTTTCACATTTATTATTGCTGGCTACGTCATAAGAAACATTCTTGCCGAACGTGCCGCCGTACACCGTCACCGAAAGAGGCGCGGCAATCGAACCCACCAAATCCTGATTGCCGCTTCTGCGATTGCCGCCGCAGAATGAGCGAAAATTCCCCGCATGTACGATAATTTCATAGGGCAGTTCGGTAATAAAAGATCGGTTTAGCGCAGCATTCGCCTGTACTTCCCCCATCTTTCCGGCGGAGCAGTCCATGCCGCCGAAGAAATCCAATACGCCATAAGTTGAAAAATGCTCTCCGAAAATGACGCTGTTGAATCCGCCGAAGATAGCCGAGCCGTTCACCGACGAAACCGAAACCGGAAGATCCAGCGTAATCACATTGGCGTTTGTATTTTTGGCAAAGATCAAATTCGCGGCAAGCGTCAGCTTTCCCTCATCCTGAGCCACCCATAAAAGATCCCCGGACTGTTCGGGGATCGTCAAAGCAGACGAAACCGACACATTTCCGCAAAATACGATCGTACCGCCTTCTCCGCCGAGCAGAGAAAGCGCTTTTTCAAGCGTTCCGACCGGACTGGCGGCACTGTTTCCAGAACCGTCTGCGCCGCCGCTGACATAAACTGTTTTCATAGCTTTTCCCTCCGCTGCCATAAGGCCGATTGCGGCAAGCGCCCCTGTAAGCAGGCAAATGAAAAAAAGGCCAATCCATTTTTTATTCATACAACAACCTCCGTTCTTGATAAAATTATAATATTATTTCATATATATTGCAACGTTTTTTGGCAATTCTATCAAAAACATGCACACGGTCTTTTATTTTTTATACAAATTTACCCTTATACATACACGAGAATTTCAATCTGTAGAAAAAATATTGTTTTTGTACAATATATTCCGCATTGTCAAAGACGCCGGAAGTATCGGTTTTTCGGAGGCAAAAGAAAGCCGCACGGCATACGCCGTGCGGTCTAAGCAAATCTTCAAAGCAACATATTCTTTACGAAGCCAGCAAACGCAGCGCTCGCTGCACATGTATAAAATTCACTTTGTTCAGGCCATAGAAGTTAGCCGACTTGCTGACATCAAATCCGTCCAGAACATAGCGAAGCAGCAAAAGCGCGTCGGTCATATCAACCGTATGATCGCCGTTAAAATCTCCGGTAACCGCATGTTCGACCTTGATCCCCTCCTCAATATTCACAAACACCGCGCCGGTATTGCGTCCGTTGTCAAACTCAACACCGGACAGCGTTCCCGCCTTGGCATGATCGCGAACGGGAACAGATCCCCACGCGCCGATATGGGCGGTAATCGTACCGGTCAGGTAATTCATGCCGCAAATTCCGGAGTATTCCGAAGATGTAACCGCCGTGCTGCCGCCGATATTCAGCGTCATATTGCCGCTGTAGACGCCGAACGGCGCTTGAGAAGCGCATCGCCGGTTGCCGCCGCTGATATACCGGAAGGTTCCGCTTTCAAGCGTGATTGCGCAATCCTCTTTGCAGGACACGCCCTCCGCCGTATCATACAGCCCGGAAGAAGCGGGATTGGTTCGTGCAATATCGGCAAATACATTATGGCCGGCAAAAACATCCCAGACGCCTGCCGTCTTTACCGTATCGGTTATCTCAATATTATGGAAACATCCGTAAATTGAAGTAGCGGACGCGGTAGAGTCAAGCGTAAGATTATCAAACTTCACATCGCAGCCAAGTTTCAGGCTGTCGCCCGAAATGCTGAGCACCGCGTTTTCCCCTTCACCGACAAATGTAATTTTGTCCGCGCCGCAAGGCACATAGAAATTACCGGAATAAGCAACCTTGCCGACAATATGAATGACAGTTTCAGGCGCAGCCTTTGCCAGCGCTATCGTCAGACTGGACGTCGGATTTTTCTCCGTTCCATCGCCGCTTAGTTTGCCGTCGGCCGAAACATAAATATCCGTCATTTCAAATTTTTCATTTTCCGTTACGCCGTCAAACAGCGCATCATACACGACCTGTCCCATATGCGCATACCCCGATACGCTCGGGTGCAGATATTCAGTCGAAAAAAGCGTACCGTCAAACAGATAGGGGAGGGTCAGCGCATAGAAATCCAGAAATACATATTTGCCGGGCTCCGCCGCGTTCAACTCTTTTGCAATCCGCTCCTGCAGCGGTCGAATCACCGAAACGGCGCGTATATCCGCAGGCGCATTGCTGGTTTTTCGATACAACGCGCTGGTCACATACACGCGCTTTGTATCGGGTAGCCTGCCCATCTCCTCGATAAACGCTTTATAATCCGTATAGAATTTTTCAAGCGCTCCCCTTGTGCCGCCCGCAACACTGGCGTCATTGGTTCCAAGCGCAAAAACAACGATATCCGCGTCCGTTTCATACAGCGCTAAAGGATAAGCGAGCATATCGGGATAGTACCGGGTAGTCGTCGGCAGAATGCCGGAGGCAGAAACGCCGTAATTGGCCACCAAAACCTCTTTGCCCGCTTTCTCGCAAATCTGCAGAAACTGCGCGGGATAAGACTGCGTCAGGCGGTCGGACGGATACCCCTCTGTAATGCTGTCGCCGATAAACACGACACGCATAGGCTCCTCATAGCTTTTTGCAATGCCGTTTACGAGATCAAAGCGTTTAATTTTGAGCTTTGATGACGCGGGATACGTAATCGCAGCGCGCGCGTCCGAACCCTCGCGGGCTTTCACTTGCGTTGCGTCCACCACAGTACCCGCCGCAAAAGACGCGTCCGCCCCGATTGTGACGTCAAAATTCCCGCGCATGACCTGCGTATAAGCGGCACAGGTATAATACGCGCTGATTTCTTTGCCATTAAAATTCCCGCCTGTGATTTCAAGCGTAATATCTCCGTCCAACGCATAATATTTTTCATCGGAGGCTGTAACGGCAGACGCCTGTGATCCGCCCGCCGGAATGACGCCGGTGCGTCCCTGTATATAGATCGGCGTATGAAACGTGCCGCCCGTAATCGTCAAACGCGCGTCCGAAGCAAGCAGCGACATGCCCGACACACTGAACGGCTCAAAACTTTTGTTGCCGGTTTCCGTATTATACGTACCGATTTTTCCGAAAACACCGTCATGAATCGCAACAGAAACCGGCGCCGCAATAGAACCGATAGGCTGGGTACCGCTTGTACGCAGACTGCCAGCAGTAAACCGGTTGAATACGCCGTTGTATACCGTAACAGAATAAGGAAGCTCGGTTATACAGTCCGCATTGCCCGAAATCTCTCCGCAATGCACCCCTCCGTAAAACGAAAACACGCCGCCTTTAGAGGTCACAGTAAAATTTTTTCCGAACACAAGACTGTTAAAGCCGCCGAACATATAGCATTCATAACTGGCTGTAACCTCAAGCGGCAAATCCAGCGTAATCACATTGTCGTTTCGGTTTTTTTCAAACTGCAGCCGATTGGAGAGATTGAGCACACCGCCATTTTCCGCGCTAATCGTCAAATCGCCGCTTTGCTCGGGGAGCGTCGTTTTCGTGCCGATGGATAACGGTCCGCAAACCACGATATGGCCGCCCTTTCCGCCAAGCGCATTTACTGCGGCCGCCAGACTGCCGAGCGGCTGATCCGCCGCCGAACCGTTTCCGGTTCCGTTATTTTTGACATATACGGTTTGCTCGGTTTCCGCCGCAAAAACAAATCCGTACAGTGAACCCATCAAAAAAGCAAGCGTAACGACCGTGAAAAACGCTGCGATTTTCTTGTTCATTTTACACATTTCCTCTCATGAAATTTGTATCTATTATTATAAATCCGTCAGTTCAGAACTACAATACAAAAAGCAGCGGATTTTTTTATCCGTTTTTATATTCATTTTCGGATTGCAAAAATTTAACGCCGTAAATTCTTGCAAAATTTACCGTATTCCTGTATAATAATAGAATTAGGAAGAAATTCTTTTTAAAGGAGGCGGTGCGTTTGAAAATCATCGGCGTCACAGGTCCGAGCGGCAGCGGCAAAGGCACGCTCTGCAAAGCGCTGGAAAAACTCGGTTACCGTCACATTGACACCGACGCGCTCTATCACCGGCTGCTTGTAACGTGCAGGGAAATGCAGCAGGAACTCATACAAAATTTCGGAAACGAGATTTTGCAGGATGGCTGCATCAGCCGCGATATGCTGCGCCCGTTGGTACTCGGCCGCGGAAACGAAAAAAATCTTGCGCTTCTCAATCAAATCACCCACAAATATGTCTGCCGCGCCTGTATCGGTATCATAAACGAAGAAAAGGAGAAAGCTACAAAGGGCGTTGCAATCGACGCGCCGCTGCTCTTTGAAGCGCGCCTGAACAAAATCTGCGACACAGTCGTCTGCGTCCTCTGCGACGCCGAACGCCGAATCGCCCGGATCATGGCGCGCGACAGTGTCAGCGAAACATCCGCCCGCACACGAATCGCCGCGCAAAAGGACGCCAAATTCTACTGCCGGTACTGCGACGCCGTATTCTGGAACGACGGCGCGCCCGATGCAGCCGACGCTTTTGCCAAAGACATTGACCGTGCGCTCTTTACAGGAGGGACAACATGAACAAAGCGCTCAAATCCACCCTGATTATTATAGTTATCGCAATACTGTCCCTGCTGATCGGCTTTACCGTACAGCTTTTTTCCGACAAGCTCGACCGTGCCGGCCACCCGCTAAAATACACCGAATATGTGGAACGTTATGCAGAGCAATACAAAGTGCCGCCGGTGATCTGCTACGCCGTCATCAAGACGGAGAGCGGGTTCGACAGTTCTGCAAAATCCGCCGCCGGCGCCATCGGACTGATGCAGCTTATGCCCGAAACTTTCGAGTATCTTTGCAGTCTGTCCGGGGATGAATATGAAACCGGAATGCTCTACGATCCGGAAACCAATATCCGTTTCGGCGTTTATTACCTTTCCCGCCTGTACGAACGGTTCGGCGTATGGGATACCGTATTTGCCGCCTATAACTGCGGTCCGACGCGCGTCGATACCTGGATACAGGAGGGCAAAGCAGACGAGGGCGGCAGACTGACCGAGATTCCGATTGAAGAAACAAAAAATTATGTCCGGCGCGTCAACGCCGCCATAGAAAAATATGAAAATTTATATTTTAACGGAGATGTGAACGAATGAAAGAACTGCTCTATAAAAAGCAAACCGCTTATGACCGCGCCCCGAAAGCGACCCAGGCCGCTTTTGAATATGCAAAAAAATACATGCATTTTCTCGACTGCGCAAAAACCGAGCGCGAAGCAACCGCCGAAGCGATTCGCATGGCCGAGGCAAACGGCTTTCGCGCATGGCAGATCGGTGAGCCGATAAAAGCAGGCGACAAGCTGTATCTGAACAACCGCGGCAGATCGCTGTATCTGATGCGAATCGGAAGCGAAAATCCCGAAAACGGCGTGCGCATTGTCGCGGCGCATATCGACTCCCCGCGAATCGACCTCAAGCAGCAGCCTCTCTATGAAGCGGACGGCATGGCGTTTTTCAAGACGCATTATTACGGCGGTCTGCGCAAATACCAATGGATGGCGCTGCCGCTCGCGCTGCACGGCGTCATTGTCCGCGGGGACGGAAACACTGTCAATATCTGTATCGGTGAAAACGAAGACGATCCTGTTTTCTACATCAACGATCTGCTCCCTCACCTTGCAACCGCCCAGGCCAAGGAACCGCTGAATACCGCGTTCAAGGGCGAAAACTTAAACATCCTCTGCGGCGCGCTGCCTGCGGACGACGAAGAGGACAACGCCATCAAGAAAAACGTACTGCGGCTTTTAAATGAAAAATACGGCGTCACCGAATCAGATTTTGTCAGCGCCGAGCTTTCTCTTGTTCCCGCCGCCAAAGCGCGCGATATCGGCTTTGACCGCGCGCTGATCGGCGCATACGGTCATGACGACCGCGTCTGCGCTTTCCCTGCTCTGACCGCGATTTTGGAAAGTCAGGACGCCTTACACACGCAAATGTGCGTACTGGCGGATAAAGAGGAGATCGGAAGTATCGGCGTCAGCGGTATGCAGAGTGCGATCTTCACCGATATTCTGACCGAAATCGCCGAAAATCTCGGCGCCAATCCGCGCGTGGTTCGCGGCGCTTCCAAATGCCTGTCCGCCGACGTGACCGCCGCATTCGACCCAAATTTCGCGGAAGTTTACGAAAAGCGCAACAGCGCGATCCTCTGCTGCGGCGTGGCCATGTCCAAATACACCGGTTCCCGTGGCAAGAGCGGCACGTCCGACGCCTCCGCCGAATTTGTCGGCGAAATCCGCCGTCTGTTTGACCGCGCGGGCGTCGTATGGCAAACGGCCGAACTCGGAAAAGTGGATGAGGGCGGCGGCGGAACGGTTGCCATGTTCATCGCCAACCGCAACATCGACACGCTAGACGTGGGCGTACCGGTAATTTCCATGCACGCCCCCTTCGAGGTTGTCTCCAAGGTTGACGTCTACAACGCCTATCTTGCGTTCTCCGCATTCCTGAACTGATACCGGAGAACTTTATATGAGCGATTTAATCGAGAAACTGAAGGAAGCGGAAGCGCGTTTTGAATCGATCGAAACAGCGCTTTCCGCACCGGACATATTTGCGCGGCAGACGGAATGCACCGCACTGATGAAAGAGCGGAAAAGTCTCCTGCCTGTAATTGAAAAATACCGCGCCTACAAAGACGCGGAGCGGGCGCTGTACGAAGCGCAGACGTTGCGCGAGGATCCCGAAGCCGACAGCGAACTGCGCGCGCTTGCCGCCGAAGAATACGAAAAAGAAAGTCAAAGATGCGAAAAGCTGCTCGACGAAGTCAAGCTTTTGCTTCTGCCCCGAGACCCGAACGACGACAAAAACGTGATTGTTGAGATCCGGCAGGGCGCGGGCGGCGAGGAAGCCGCTCTGTTTGCCGCCGTGCTTTACCGCATGTACACCATGTATGCGGCGGCCGCCGGATTCCGTACCGAACGGCTTGACGCAAATGAAACCGAGCTTGGCGGATTCAAGGAAATCAGCTTTATGGTCGAGGGCGAGGGCGCTTATTCCCGCCTGAAATTTGAAAGCGGCGTCCATCGCGTGCAGCGTGTTCCCGAAACCGAAGCGCAGGGACGCATTCAAACCTCCACGGCAACCGTCGCGGTACTGCCCGAAGCCGAAGACGTGGAAATCGAAATCAATCCCGCCGATCTCAAGATCGAAACCTGCAAATCGAGCGGCGCGGGCGGCCAACACGTCAATAAAACCGAATCGGCCATCCGTATTATTCATGTTCCTACCGGCATCGTCGTAGAATGTCAGGAGGAGCGCAGCCAGTTCAAAAACCGAGATAAGGCCATGAAAATGCTGCGCACAAAGCTCTACGACATAGAACAGAAAAAGCAAAACGAAGCCATTGCTTCCGCTCGCAAAAGTCAAGTCGGCACCGGCGACCGCAGTGAACGCATCCGCACCTACAATTATCCGCAGGGGCGCGTCACCGATCACCGCATCAGCCTCACGCTCTACACGCTTGAAAGTTTTCTGAACGGCGATCTTGACGAAATGATCGACGCGCTCACCATGGCCGAAACCGCTGAAAAGCTCAAGGGGGCGGAGGCATGAAAACCGAATTTATTCCGCAGTCCGAACTGACAGACGAAGCGATTGAACGAGCCGGCGCTATACTGCGGGACGGCGGGCTCGTTGTTTTCCCGACCGAAACAGTCTACGGACTCGGCGCGAACGCACTGGATGCAAACGCTGCGAGAAAAATATACGCCGCCAAAGGGCGGCCCTCGGACAATCCGCTGATCGTACATATTGCAAATCCGTGCGAAGCGGAAAAATACGCCGTTGTCTGCAAGGATTACGATAAGCTCGCGGACGCATTTATGCCCGGTCCGCTGACTGTGATTCTGCCGAAAAAAAGCTGCATACCGGATACCGTGTCCGGCGGGCTTGACAGCGTCGGCATTCGCTGCCCGGGAAGCGACGTCGCACGGCGGCTGATCCGCGCTGCCGGCGTACCGGTTGCAGCGCCGTCCGCCAATCTCTCCGGCAAGCCCTCTCCGACTACGGCGGCGCATACGCTTGCAGACCTTGACGGAAAGGTCGATATGATCCTGGACGGCGGACCATGCCGCGTAGGGCTGGAATCCACCATTATAAAACTGGAAAACGGGAAAGCCACGCTGCTCCGCCCCGGCGGAATTACGCCGGACATGCTCCGCGCCCTGATCCCCTCGCTGACTTTGGCAGACGCCGTAACCAATCAGCTTTCACCGGACGCGCGTCCGCTCTCTCCCGGCATGAAATACAGGCATTACGCCCCTGCAGCGCCCCTGACGCTCGTCGGCGGTTCCGACGAGCGCCGCCGCGCCTATTTTGCAGCGTCGGCCGCAGATACGCTTTTACTCGTCTTTGACGAAGAAGCCGATCTGTTCCCGAAGCGAAACCTCATTACGATCGGCGGACAAAAGGATGCCAAAGCGCAGGCGTCCCGCCTGTTTGCGTCGCTCCGCGAGGCGGACAAACGCGGATGCACGGCAATTCTTGCCCCCCTGCCCGAAAAAGAAGGGCTTTCTCTGGCACTTTACAACCGAATGATCCGCGCGGCGGCTCACCATATCGTCATGCTCTAATGCGGCGGTATCGGACAGCGCGCAGCGCATTACGATTTAGGAGAAAAGATCAATGGCAAAATCCAAGAAGCAACTCTCACCGCGACGAACCTCCGAACCCGCTGCGGCGCCGGTTCCGCAGTTGATTACCGACGTCATCGAAACCAACTACATGCCCTATACCATGAGCGTAATCATCTCCCGCGCCATCCCGGAGATTGACGGCTTCAAACCCTCGCACCGCAAACTTCTGTACACCATGTACAAAATGGGGCTTTTGACCGGGCCGCGCACCAAGAGCGCCAACATCGTCGGTCAAACCATGCGGCTCAATCCGCACGGCGACGCGGCAATCTATGAAACGATGGTGCGTCTGACCCGCGGAAACGAGGCGCTGCTGCATCCGTTTGTAGATTCCAAGGGAAGTTTCGGCAAACAGTACAGCCGGGACATGGCCTACGCCGCCTCGCGCTATACCGAGGCCAAGCTCGATCCATTCTGCGCCGAAATTTTCCGCGGCATCGACAAAAACGCAGTTGACCTGATCCCGAACTACGACAATACAACAACTGAACCGGTGCTGTTGCCGACCTCCTTTCCCAACATCCTGGTCTCGCCGAACATGGGTATCGCCGTCGGTATGGCTTCCTCGATCTGTTCTTTCAATCTCGGCGAAGTGTGCGACGCGACCGTTGCGCTGCTCCGCCATCCCGGCACAACCACCGACACGCTGCTCGATATTATAAAAGCGCCCGATTTTCCAGGCGGCGCTTACGTCATTTACAACCGGGAAAATATGCGCAAAATTTACGAAACCGGACGGGGATCCATTCGTATGCGCGCGCGTTATTCTTATGATAAAGCGTCGAACTGCATTGACATTACGCAAATTCCCTATTCCACCTCGATTGAAGCAATCATGGGCAAAATCAGCGATGCGGTCAAAGCCGGAAAAATCAAAGAGATCACAGACATTCGGGACGAAATCGACCTATCCGGCTTCAAGCTGACCATAGATTTGCGCCGCGGAACCGACCCGGACAAGCTGATGACCAAGCTCTATAAGCTCACGCCGCTTGAGGATGCTTTCGACTGTAATTTCAACGTGCTGATAAACGGCGCGCCCCGCACGCTCGGTATTGCCGATATTCTGCGGGAATGGATACGTTTCCGCACCGGCTGCGTGCGGCGTGAATTCACGTTCGACCTTGAAAAAAAGCGGGAGAAGCTGCACCTTTTGCTGGCGCTGGGCAAAATCCTGCTCGATATAGACAAGGCCATCGCGATTGTGCGCGGAACCGAAAAGGAAAACGACGTCGTGCCGAATCTGATGGAAGCCTTTCAGATCGACCAAATCCAGGCGGAATACATTGCGGAAATCAAGCTCCGCCACCTCAATCGAGAATATATCCTGAACCGTATTCAGGAAATCGAGTCGCTCCGCGGGGAAATCGATCAGCTTGAAGATCTTATAGGCGACGAACTGAAACTGAAGGCCGAAATCGCGCGTCAACTCTCAGAAATCAAAAAGAAATATGCAAAGCCGCGCAAAACGCAACTCATCAGCGAAGAGGACATTGAAGTGGCAACCGAGGACGACTTTGTAGAAAACTACAATGCGCAGGTTCTGCTCACCAAAGAGGGCTACTTCAAGAAAATCACGCTGGTCTCTCTGCGCGGCAGCGACGAGCAAAAACTGAAAGAAGGCGACCGCATCGCCTTTACCGAGGAATGCGAAAACACCTCAGAAGTTCTGTTCATCACCGACCAGCGTCAAATGTACAAGGCAAGAGTACGGGATTTTGACCCCATTAAGGCCTCGGCGCTGGGAGATTTTCTGCCGGCCAAGCTGAATATGGCCGAGGGCGAACGGCCGATTTTCATGAAAATCATCACGCCCGATTTGGAAAAATACAATCTGATTTATATTTTTGAAAACGGAAAGGGCGTCCGCGTTCCGCTCTCTGCTTATCCGTTCCGCTCCGCGCGCAAAAAATTCTCCGGCGCATTTTCGGGCGCGTCTCCGGTTGTGGCCGTCATTTTGGAAGATCAGCCGAAAGATATTCTGCTGGTAAACAGCCAGAACAAGGCGATTACGATCAAAAGCGCACTGATTCCAGAAAAAGCCACGCGCACGGCGGGCGGCGTCACACTCTTCTCTATGAAAGGCGGCAATACAGTCGTCTATGCCGATGATGCCGAAAAATCTGTCTACCCCGACCCAATGAAATACCGCAAGATCAAAATCCCCGCAACCGGATCGCCCCTGTAAATTCTGATTTCCCAATACGCACTCTAAACGGAAAAGACTGAAAATACCGCATAAAGAAAGAGGTTTTTATGAACATCGCAGTTGTAACCGGCGCCTCCTCCGGTATGGGCAGAGAATTTGTTTATGCCCTTGACAAAGAAAAAAAATATGAAGAAATCTGGGTGATCGCCCGCCGCGCCGAGCGTTTGGAGGCGTTGAAAAGCGAAACGGAAACACCTGTCATCCCACTAGCGCTTGACCTGACAGACGCCGAAAGCATTGCAAAATACCGTGCATTGCTCGAAGAAAAAAGGCCCGATGTACGCGTGCTCGTCAACTGCTCCGGATTCGGAAAATTCGGCACATATGAGGAAGTCGATCCAGAAACTGCCGCGAATATGATCGACCTCAACTGCAAAGCGCTGGTCAGCATGACGCAGTACACGCTGCCCTACATGAACGAAGGCGCGCATATTCTACAACTGGACTCGCTGTCCTCTTTTCAGCCGGTTCCCTACATCGGCGTATACGGCGCGACCAAAGCGTTTGTGCTCAGTTATTCGCGCGCGCTGAACGTGGAACTGCGTCCCCGCAAAATCAAAGTAATGGCCATTTGTCCGGGTTGGGTCAAAACCGAATTTTTTGATCGGGCAAAAACCGACTGCACAGACGCTGTGACCTACTTTAACATTCTCTATGAAGCGCGGGATGTGGTCGCGACCGCAATGCGCGATATGTACAAGCCGAAAAAGGACGTATCGATTCACGGGTTCCCGGTCAAAGCGCAGGTGCTGATGGTCAAGCTTCTGCCGCACAAGCTGGTCATGCGGATCTGGATGAAGCAGCAAAAACATCAATAAGCAAAGGAAATGCCTCTTGAACCAGAAATTCCGGTTCAAGAGGCATTCTTTTGCTTATTATTTAGCAGTAAGCGCCACGCTGCCCGCAAACACCCGTTCGCATTTCACGCAAACCGCCGTTTGCCGCGCACAGCGATCTACGCAAAAACTGCCGCCGGGACAACGCACCATGATGCGCGTACCGTCGGTCAGCGCCGCTTCCCCGGCTGCGGCCGACACAAGCGCCGCGCCTTCGCCCGATGCAAAGGATTCTCCCACCCCCGGCGTCCAGCTGCGAAGCGCCAGCGCATTATCGCCCGCCACCGCGGCAAAATGCAGATCGATACGCTCTCCGAAAAACAAAACTTCGTTAAAACGCCGACAAACGCGTTCTAAGTCAAGCGCGCGCAGTGCGGCGCAGCTATCCAATAAAAATACCGCGTGCGCGCTGACCAAATCATATATACCGATTCTGGGATGTCCGAGGCATTCCCGAACGGTTTCCCCGCGCGTGCCGTAGCAATATTTTTGTTCTTCCATCTCACGCTTTTCAAAAGTCGGCATCGTCGCCCAGGCGCAAAGCACCCGATTGCCCATTACGGTCAGACTGATCGGATAAGCGCATGTCTCAAGCAAAATCCGTATACGGCTTCCCATGCCCCGATCAAACAAAAATTTTGCAGCCGCAACAGCGGCGCATACGGAAGAAGCGCCGCATCTGCCGTCCGGCAGATAAAGCCGCAGCGCGGCCTCATCCTCCCCGTTCGGACAAACGACGCAAAATCCTTCTCCTCCAACGCCGGCGCGGCGGTCGAGCAACTTTTGAATAAAAGCCTTTTCCGGCGTAACATCCTCAGAGGTCATCAGATAGTCGCTGCCGGCCACATGTATTTTTGTAAACTGCATTTTCTCACCCTGTACAGTATATGTGCGGGACAGGAATCAAAATGCGCCGGAGCAACGAAAAGCGAAAGGATTCGGCAAATACGCGGATATGCCCGAACAGTCCGAAAAAAGCATATCGCCATCCGCTGTTCCTAAAGCGCCGTGCCTTTTTTCGGAACAAAAAAACGATCCGTATCAGCGCCCTCAAGCTTCAGCAAAGCAATTTTTTTGTCCACGCCGCCCGCATAACCGGTCAGACTTCCGTTTGTGCCGACAACTCTGTGACAGGGAACAAGAATCGATATTTCATTATGGCCGACTGCGCCGCCGACCGCCTGCGCCGACATGCGGGACAAGCCCATGTCCTTCGCGATTTGACTTGCAATCTCACCGTAAGTGACTGTCTTGCCATAAGGAATCTCTGTAAGAATTTTCCAAACAGAAAGCTGAAAAGGCGATCCGATCATATGAATCGGCGGTAAAAAATCAGGTTCGATACCGGAAAAATATAGGTCAAGCCAACGTATCGTCTCTTCCAAAATCGGCGTTGTTCGCGCTTCATGCACGGGATCAAGCCCCATGGCATAATATTTTTCTCGCTCAAACCAAAGGCCGGTCAAACCGATTTCGTCACAGGCAAGTAAAATTTCACCCATCGACGATCGATATATCGCGGTATACTGCATTATGATACCTCCGGAAATAAATTTTATTTTTAGGCGCCGCTGCTGTCTTTCCGCTGTCTGTCTGCAAAACGGCGAAACAATTTAATCCGCAAAATCATATATGCGGCTATGCAGCGTAAATTTATTCCTCAATCACACGTTTTCCGGTCATGTGGTCAACAATCAACTCCAAAGCCTGCACAGTATTCGCCCCTCTTTGAATATGGGCTTCAACCGCCTCATCCGATTCAAATTTTCTGTCAAATTTCCGCATACACCGCAAAACATCTTCGGGATGCTCAATCAATTTGATTCTCCGAAAATGACGATGCTTTTAAAATTAAGCGGCAGATTTCCGTCTTTACTGTATCCTTTGTCGTGCAAACAGAAACAAACCTTGTCGCTTCGTCTCATTGCATCTATTTTATAACCCTGCTTTGCGCAATGCAGATATAAATTCCCGCTTTCTTCATCAAAAGCATAATTCATCGGGAAAGCATAGGGATAGCCGTCGTCGCCGTTTACCGCAAGCGTACCCCTAATTTCCTGTTTCAGGAGATCAAGACATTCTGCATACGTAAGCTGCTGCTTGCATCTTCTCATTTTTCTAAACTGTCCCTCCATGGTCATCCTCCGCTTTCTGTTTGGTTTTTCATTTTGAAAATTACATCGCTGCGCTCAAAAAAAGATTCGTACATGGCAATCGGGATTTTGTCTGCGGTATCTGTCAGGATAAAAAACAAATTGTTTTCATCGAGAAACGGACGGAGCCATATCGATGGCTCCGTCCGTTTCTCCGCATCCAAGTTACAATCGCCGAAACCGCGCCGTTTACTTCATGCTCATTTTTTCTTTTTACCGAGGTATGCCTCTTTGACTTCCTCATTTTCCAAGAGTTCGGCGCCCGTCCCGCTCAGGATAATCTCGCCGGTCTGCATGACAAACGCGCGATCTGCCGCCTGCAGCGCCATATTCGCGTTTTGCTCAATCAAAAGCACGGTGATGCCGTAGCTGTTGATCGTATGAATAATATCAAAAATCCCCTGTACCACCAGCGGCGCAAGACCGAGCGACGGCTCATCCATCATAATAAGCTTCGGTTTGGCCATCAGCGCACGACCGACAGCCAGCATCTGCTGCTCGCCGCCCGAAAGCGTTCCCGCATGCTGCCAGGAGCGCTCTTTCAGACGGGGAAACAAATTGTAAATATATTCAAAATCCGCGCTGAGGTCATCGCGGCGCAGATACGCGCCGATGCGCAGATTCTCCGCCACGGTCAGGTTCGGAAACACGCGGCGACCCTCAGGCACAAGCGTAATCCCGCGTTTGACGATCTGGTCAGGCGAAAGACCGAGAATATTTTCGCCCTCAAAAAGCACCTCGCCGCTCTTGGCACGGACAATGCCCGCAATCGAACGAAGCGTCGAACTTTTTCCGGCGCCGTTTGAACCAATCAGCGTGACGATTTTACCCGCTTCCACGTCAAAAGAGATGTTTTTAATGGCCTCAATACCCCCGTAAGACACACTGAGGTTACGGACCTCCAAAATATTATGCATCTTCACTTACCCCCAGATAGGCCTTAATTACCAGATCATTGTTCTGAATTTCCTCAGGCGTACCGTGCGCAATCAGCTTGCCGAAATCAATAACATAAACTCGGTCGGAAATATCCATAACCAGATTCATATGGTGTTCGATCATGAAAACGGTCAGGCCGAAGCCGTCGCGAATATGCCGGATAAAAGCGGTCAACTCGTCGGTTTCCTGCGGATTCATGCCTGCGGCCGGCTCATCCAGCAAAAGAAGCGTGGGCTTGGTTGCAAGAGCGCGTGCAATTTCCAGACGCCGCTGCTTGCCGTACGGCAGCGAAGTTGCCAGTTCATCTTTGACGTCCAAAAGTTCGACCGCCTCCAAAAGGCGTTCCGCTTCAAGACGCATCGCACGCTCCTCACGGAAATTCAGCATAAACGTCGCGGAAAAAAGATTGCTGCGACGGCGCATATGCATGGCCACAAGCACATTCTCAAAAACAGTCATGGACTTGAAAAGCCGGATGTTCTGGAACGTGCGCGCAATCCCAAGCTTTGTAATGCGGTCGGGCGTCTTGACAATCTTACTGTGAAAATCGCCCTGATGCGCACCGGCATACAGTCTTTTCATCTTTCCGTGCGGATAGTTCTCCACAATTACGCGGTCATCAAAGCTGACACGACCGTTGGTCGGTTCGTACACTCCGGTCACCACGTTAAAAGCCGTCGTCTTTCCCGCGCCGTTCGGTCCTATAAGGGACACGATTTCTCCCTCGTTTACCTCAAGGGACAAATCGTTCACCGCGACAACGCCGCCGAACTGCATCGTGATGTTTTCCAATTTCAACAGATTTTTCACTTGCCGGCAGCCTCCCTTGTCTTTTTTCCAAATCCCTTCATGCGGTTATACAGATATTCGGAAGACAATTCCTTATCTCCCATGATACCGCGGCGGAAAAACAGCACAATAATCATAATGACAGCGGAAAATACCACCAGACGGAACCCGTTTCGCGTCACGCCCGGTATCACGCCCTCTGTATCCAAAAAACGCAGCCACCACTCGGAGCAGGCAATATAAAGAAAGCTGGCAATCACAGATCCGCTGATGCTGCCGATACCGCCGATTACAACGATCAAAAGAATCTCATAGGTCAGGGTTGTGGTAAACGGTTTTGCCTGAATTGTATTCTGATACATGGCAAACAGCGCCCCGCCGACGCCTGCGAAAAAGGAACTGACCACAAACGAAATGGTCTTGTGCCGCGTCAGGTTGATGCCCATCGCTTCAGCAGCCACTTCATCGTCCCGAATCGCCTTAAACGCGCGGCCATATGTCGAGCGAATCAAAAGCGCAATAATTGCAATGCATACACCCGCGATCAAAAAATACGGGAAAATACTTTTAAAATAAGGATACATACGAAGCTGGTTTGAACCGTTGGTGATAACGCCAAGCCCTTTCCACTGACAGAGCGCGCGCAGAATCTCTGCAAAACCGAGTGTGGCAATGGCCAGATAATCGCTCTTCAGCCGCAAAACCGGAAGTCCGATTAAAAAAGCGAAAAGCGCGGCAACCAGCCCGGCCAAAACAATCGAAACCGCCACCGGGAGCACAAATTGAACCAGACCGCCGAGTTCGGTTCCGTCCGCAGCCGTTACGGTATAATACTTATACACGGACAGCCTGTCCTCCACCGGGATCGTAAAAATCGCATATGTATACGCGCCAAGCAGCATAAATCCCGCCTGTCCCAGAGAAAACAGTCCGGTGAAACCATTGAGCAGATTCATCGAAACCGCAATCAGCGCGAACACGGCGCCTTTTTGCAGTACCTTGACCTTGAGGTCATAGGATTCCAGACTGAAGTCCGCCAAAAGCACAAGCCCAAAAAGCAGTACAAGGCAGAGCGCGTCAATCCATTTGAATGTTTTCTTTTTCATACGCCCTCCTTAAACCTTATCCGTCGATTTCTCACCGAACAGACCGGTCGGCTTCACACACAGAATCACAATCAACAGCGCAAACGTAAACGCATCCGAAAAGATCGAAAGTTCCGTACTGGATTTGATGATGTTCTCGCAAATACCGATGATAAACGCGCCCACAACCGCACCGGGAATCGAACCGATTCCGCCGAAAACAGCCGCGACAAAAGCGCGCAAACCGGGCATTGCACCGGACGTCGGAATGACGGACTGATAACTTGAGAAATATAAAAGCGAACCTACCGCCGCCAAGAACGACCCGATAACAAACGTCATACTGATTACCGAATTGATTTTGATGCCCATCAGCTGCGAAGTCTCAAAATCCTTGGACACCGCGCGCATCGCCATACCGATCTTAGTATACCGAATCAAAGACACCAACAGAATCACCAGCAGAATCGTCAAAATCGGCGTAATCAGCGTTACGCGTTTTGTAGAAGCGCCGAACAGATTGATTGTATCCGAAATCCACGGAAGCGCCGGATAGACCTGCGGCAATCCGCCGGTAATATAAAGCGCCAAATTCTGCAAAAGATAAGATACGCCGATGGCGGAAATCATAACCGACATGCGGGGCGCGGCGCGCAGCGGTTTATACGCCGCTTTTTCAATCACAACGCCGAGCAATACCGTTGCCGCCAGAACCAGCGGTATTGAAATATAAATCGGCAGACTTGCCGAAGCATACACCATAATCAGCCCTGCGACCATAAACACATCGCCGTGCGCGAAATTGATCAGCCGCAGAATACCGTAAACCATTGTATATCCGATCGCAATCAGCGCATACTGACCGCCGACCGATATGCCTGCCATAATATGGTCAATCGTTAAATTCATGCATATTCCTCTTTAGGTAATAGATTTGAAATTTCATTTTTCGGGCGGTTTTGAAAAAGCGGGATGTCCCCGCCCTTTCAAAACGCCCGAAACCACGCTACGGATAGTAAGGGCTTGACGCAAACCGTCAAGCCCTTACTATCCGTTTTACGCAATCAATTACTTAATGCCCTGTTCTTTAACAAAGTCCCACAAAGCAGTCTCCGTGTTGACAACCTTGATATATGCCGTCGTTCTCACTGCGTCGCCGTTGACATCGTCAAATACAATGTGTCCGGTTACGCCGGTATAATCTACATCCCAGATTGCATCCATGATCTTCGCAGAATCGGCAGATCCAGCCGCTTTAATAGCCTCAAGCGCTACAAAATAAGCATCGTATCCCATGGCAGACACCGCGGCAATTTTGCTGTCTCCGCCGTTGTCAGTAAGGTTCTGCGGATTCGACTCCAACCATGCCTTGAAGCCCTCGTCAAAGTCCTTGTTGCCGCCCTCCTGATAGAAGGTCGTAACCTTGATATCAATATTCTTGCCCTGCGCCGCAGAAAGAATTTGATTCGAGTCCCAGGTATCGCCGGCCATCAGCGTAGCCTTGACGCCCTTTGCAGCAGCCTGTTCGATAATCAGCTGCGCATAGCTGGACGAGGTCGGTGCAAAGATAACTTCCGCGCCTGCGTTTACCGCATTGGTTATGTAGGAATTGAAATCCGAGGTATTCTCAGGGAAATTTGCGTTTTCAACCGTACCGCCGAGCTTTTTGAACGCCTCAGTGAAATAATTGGCCAGTCCCTCGTCATAGTCGTTTCCGTTTTCAGCCAGGGTGTAGGCTTTTCTGTAACCGAGTTCATTATACGCATAGTTGGCAAGAACCGTGCCCTGGAACGGATCGAGGAAGCAGATACGGAAATAATGCTTATTGCCCTCGGTAACCTGCGGATTGGTACAGGTGATACCGATAGCAGGCACATTTGCATCGGCAAACGTCGAAGAAGCCGCAATTGAAACGCCCGATCCATAAGAGCCGAGAACGATAGACGCGCCCTTATTAATCAATTCTGCCGCAGCGGAGGGCGCCTTGTCGTTGGAGGACTGATTGTCAACCTGAACCAGTTCGACCTTATACGTTTCTCCGCCGATTTCAACGGTCGGAGCGATGGAATGCGCATACTTAACACCCAGTGTTTCCTGTTTTCCGCCCGCGCCGTTGGCGCCGGAAGCAGGCTCAAATATGCCGATCTTTACTACTTTTTCATCGGATTCGGTTTTACCGCAAGATGCCAATACAGGCACAAGCATCAGTGCGGCAAGGAGCAAAGCAACGATTTTCTTCATAGCTAAATACAACCTCCAAAATTCAAGTTCGATTCGCTTTTTTCCTGTGAATGCCCGAAGTTTCAGAGCAATTACTTTTTTATTATAATATTTTCCAAAAGCTTTTGCAATAGCTTTTGTGAACTTTTGTGAATTTTCCGACGCTTTTTTTCTTTTTTTTATTCTCTATGCTGTCAAGATTCTATTTACACCGCCCTCTCCTACATGGTATAATATCCGAAAAGCAACCGAAAAACCGCGCAATTTGCTCAGCATTTTTTATTGATTTTTTTCGGTACGTTTTGAACGTACCGCCTGCTTACATTTCAAAGTCACGAGGTTATCATGCTTACCGGAACCATTATCAACAGTTTTCTGATTCTTGTCGGCGGCGGCGTCGGCCTGCTGATAAAGAAGATTTTGCCTGTCCGCATCAAGGACTGCGCCATGCAGGCCGTCTCGCTGGTCGTGATGTTTATCGGCATCAGCGGCGCGGTCAGCGCATGTCTAACCTTTCAAAACGGCGTATTCGGTACCAAAGACACGCTCATTATGATTCTTTCGCTCGTACTCGGAACCATTTTAGGGGAACTGATCAACATCGAACAGTGTCTGGACAACCTCGGCAACTTCTGCCGCAAAAAACTGATCCGCGAAAATGACGCTTCCTCCTTTGCAGAGGGCGTCGTAACGGCTACGCTGCTGTTCTGTGTCGGCGCTATGGCCGTTGTGGGCGCGCTTGACAACGGTATCCGGGGAAATTACGATATTCTGCTTGCCAAAGCCGTGATTGACTGCATCGCCGCCCTGATTCTGGCTTCCACGCTCGGCGCCGGCGTTCTGCTCGCCGCCGTTCCCGTCTTTCTGTATCAAGGACTGATCTCCCTTGTCGGAGTTTATATCGAATCCTTTCTTACCGAAGCGGTCATCAGCCAGATGACGCTGACCGGTTCCATACTCATTTTCGGAATCGGGATCAAAATGCTGAACATCGTTCGCCTGCGGCTCGGTAATATGCTGCCCGCAATTTTTATGCCGATTATACTGGATCTCATTCTTCGGCTGTTTGAAAAAATTACAGGCTGAACTTACCAAAACCGGCGCGCACGAACGGCAGGTGTGCGCTTACGGGCAGAAAAGACTCTCGCAAAATGAGCGGGAGTCTTTCATTCATTCAGCCTCTTTAATTGCAATCCTTTAAAGCCCTGCCTTTCAATCGCGTTCCCCTTTTCTTCGGCCGCGGCAGCAAAAACCAAACGGAAGCCCGGCAAGCATGACGGCGGCAAACACAATGAGATAATACAAAACCGATCTGCCATGCGCCACTGCGGCAGCAAAAACCATAAAAAGACTTCCCGAAACCGCAAGGAGCGGGATAATCCATCGACGCAGAATACCAAGACCGCGCGCTTTACGCATAAACATCACAAAAATCGGAATATAAAACGCATAAGCCGTCACTATAGGAAGCTCAGAAGAATCAAAGCTGAACACGCCGAACCACGGCGCCGGCACAAGATTGGCGCCGTAAAAATACAGAAACCAAATCACCGCAAGGAAAAGCCCCAAAACCGAAGAATTGGCCGGCATACCGGTTTTCTCATCAACCGAACCGAACGTCTCGGGCGCGGGGCCGAGACCGCGCGCCGCCAAAGAATAGATACCGCGCGTATTGGCTAACATCAATCCGTTTAGCGTACCGATGCAGGACACAGCTACAAAAAGATTCAGCACCGCACCGAGATCGCCGCCGAATACGCGGATAAATGCCGACGACGCGCCGTGCTCTATAAGGTCAGAGACCGGCGCACCGCCGACCACGCCGAGATAATACAGCACATAGACCGCAATAATGATAAGCGAGCCCGCAACAAGCGCAACCGGAAGACTGCGCTTGGCATTTTTGAGTTCTGCATTGATGCTTGTCGCAATAATCCAGCCGTCATAGGCAAACGACGCCGCAACAACGGCCGCAAACAGCGGATGACCGCCCGCAGCCGTTTCCGCCGTTTCGATTTGCATATTCTGCACTGTGACGCCGGAAAGCAAACCGTAAATCACCCCTCCGATCCCCATAAAAAGCAGCGGAATCAGCTTTACAACAGTCGTCGATACCTGAAAATGTCCGGCAAGTTTTGGAGAAAGCGCATTCATTGCATAGCTCATCACCAAAAAGAAAAGTGCGAACACCATACATTCCGGACCGGATGCAGGATCTGCGGCAAACGACGGATGCAGCGTATTGATAAATACAAGCATATAGCGCGCCGACAGCCAAGCCAGCACACCGACCAGCGTCGGATAATAAACAGTCGATAAAAACCATCCAACCAGGTAGGCGTACCCCCGGCCGACTGTGGCCTCGGCATAATCGACAATGCCGTTAATCCGTTCATACTTTCCGGCCATACTCGCAAAAGCCAGTATGCACACCATCATAATGGCGCCGCCGATCAGCCATGCTAAAATACCAAGCTTTATATTTCCGCCTGTTCTTTCAAGAATGGTCTGCGCCTTAAAAAAAACTCCGCTTCCGATCACAATGCCGACCACCATGGCAATTGCGGTAAAAAGGCCGTATTTTCTGCTGAGTTTATGTTCCATCAAAGTCCTCCGGCGCCGTTTTTGGCGGCGCGCACCCGATTTTGCGTCTTGTTTTTCTATAAGGGGCTTTGCCCCGTCATTCAACGTTTTCAGTGGAAGATTGTACGCCCACTGAAAAGAACCCGCCGCCTTTGAGGCGGGGAACATCTTAATTTCGTTATAGTTCGATTTTCATATACTACTTATTCTGCGCAAAATTACAGGACTTATCTAAAATCACGCAAAAATGCGGCAGCCTATGGGCTGCCGCATTTAAAATGTTTTTTGCTCAATCGAGTACAACCGTCGGCCAAAGCGCCGATGAATGTATGGAAACACCGCTGAACGTGTCGCTGACAGCCCTGCCCGGACCGTCATCGTTAAACAGCGCAAGCCGCGCGCTGAAACGATCGGCTCCCGAAAGTCCGATCAGCGCTTTCGGGATCGAAACTTCTATCACAACACCCGTATCGCGATCCGTATTTTCTCCGGTTGTGCCGAGCACTTTTACTGCTGCTTCTCCTCCGTCAAGCGACTGCTTCAGCTTACCGCTTTCATAATAATCGACCGACTGAATGCCCTCAAGATCAAGTACAATCTGATAATAGCTTGTATTGGATGCGGCAACCGCCACGGTCACCGTATCCCCCTCATTGATATAATCATCCAATCTGGAGAGCAAAAAATACACATTTTCACTGTCATGCGCGGTGCGGAGCGTAACCTGCGCCTGAGATTCGCTCCCAACAAAGAGCGCATCCGTATTCGTTTTCCAATCATCGGTGTAACCGTCTACGCGTACCGCGTACTCCGGCGCATTGACCCGATGGTTCAAATACGAATAGGTCATCTGAATATTTCGCTTTTCTCCGTCTTTACCGGTATTGACGGTAAGAACACAATGCGTCCCGACAATCTCGCTCGATCCCCACGACCCCTTGGCATCCGGCACCATCACAAATTCCTTATTTGAAAACATCGTTCCGTCCGGACTGCCGAGCCGACCGTAGCGCAGACTTTTCAAGCCGTAGGTCAAATAGGTCTCTCCCGACGGGAAACGGGAAAGATAGGGGGCAGCCGCCTGATACGCATTCGCCTTACTGCCCTCGGGGCCAATCTCCTCCATGCCGAGATTTTTCCAAATGCCGTCGGCCTCGCTTGTACCGTAGGAAATCCAATACGTATCGCTCTGCTCATGAATTTCAACAGCCAGCAGAGTTTTCCCGTTATAAAGTTCCACCGCAGACGGCATCTGCCCGGAAAAATACGGTATCCCATTCCGGCTGCCGATGCTCTGCTGAAAAACGCGCAGCGCCGCATAATAGTTTGTATCGCCGGGCTGAACATCCGGCGTCCAGGTATATCCGCCGTCTTTAGACAGAATCAAACCCGTACAACTGGAGCGTTTAACCGTATCAAAGCCGTATTTGGCGATATACGGCGCAATCTGGGTAAAATACAATTCAATCCGCCCATCCGAACGCTGGAAAATATACGGCTCCCAGGTTTGGCCGGTATAAACACGGGTCTGACCCGACCAGGCAATTTGGTTATTTGCGCTTACAGTTCCGCGCACCATATAAATTCCATTTTGATCGATATATTCCTGCTTATTATAGCCCGCCGATGGACGAACCGAGTATACAACCAAAATATCTCCGTTATCCAGCACGCAGGCGTCCGCGTTCACCGCATAATAACGGTCCTGCGTCCCTGCAAGCGGCCCATCGGCATACGTAAACTTATGGTTTGCCGAATTATAGAGTACCTGCGGCGCGCCCCAATTTTGACCGTCGCTGCTGGTCACATAATAAATATGCTGACCATATTGACCGTACTGATATAAAAGCAAATACAGATTATCGCGAACCTTTTTCACGCGCGGATACCAGGCATTATCATAACGGGCAAACCCTGTACCAGCCGACGAAAGCTTCACATTTGAACGATAGTCAATCTCAAGCGAAGCGGTTGTAAAATCATCCCCCGCATGATCGCCGTCCGTTCCCTCGGTATTCAACTGCGCAATCGGAGCAATTACCGTTTCGCCGATAAAATCTTTGGGATTCTCCTCTCCGTTTCCGGTACCGGTCGGATTTTCTTCCGTCTCCGACACAGAAGAACATGCACACAGCAATACCGCGAACAAAAGCACAAGGATTTTCAAATAGCGCAAAAATTGATACATAGCTCCCCTTTCAGATTCAAAACAAACTCTAAAAGCAACACACCCCAACAAGCCGTTCTGCGGCATAGATGCGATTTTTGGTTTCAATCGAGCACGACCGACGGCCAAAGCGCCGAAGAAAGCACAGAAACGCCGGTAAAAGTATCATTGATAACCGTGCCGTCGCCGTCGTCATTGGTAAGCGCCAGGCGCACGGCGAAACGGTCTTTGTCCGCAAGGTCAAAAAGCGATTTCGGTATGGCAACTTCGGTCACGACGCCCGTATCGCAATCGGTATTGACTCCGGTCGTACCGAGTATCTTAACAGCGACTTCACCGCCGGTCAGCGACCGTTTCAGTGTACCGTTTTCATAATAGGCAATAGACTGAATACCGTCAAGATCCAAAACAATCTGATAATAACTCGTATTGCCCGCAGCCACGACCACCGTTGCCGTATCCTTTTTCGTTACATATGAATCGAGCCGCGATACAAGAAAATATATGTTTTCATCATCGTGCGCGGTACGAAGAGTCAGCTGCGCCTGCGATTCGCTCCCGACAAAGAGCGCGTCGGTACTCTTCTCCCAATCTGCGGTATATCCGTCTATGCGCATCGTGGTTTTGGGCGCATTGATCCGGTGATTGAGATAAGCATAAGTCATCCGAATGCCACGCGCCTCGCCCTCGGGCCCTGCATTTGCCGTCACCACGCAATGCGAGCCGACAATCGCATTAGACGCCCATGAGCCTTTTCCGAGCGGGACCATCAAAGCTTCCTTACTGGAGAACATAGTTCCGTCCGGGCTTCCGATTCGCCCATACGTCTGACTGTTTGAACCGTAGGTCAAATAAGTCTCTCCCGACGGGAACCGGGAAACATAGGGAGCCGCCGCTTTATATATGCTTGCAGCAGTCGTGCTCGGTCCCACATCCTCTATGCCGAGCGCTTTCCATGCGCCGTTCTCCTCGCTTGTCGCGTACGAAATCCAGAATGTATCATTTTGTTCGTGAATTTCAACGGCCAGCAGTGTTTTTCCGTTATAAAGCTCGGTTGCAACCGGCATCTGCCCCGAAAAATACGGTACGCCGTTGCGCTTGCCGATGCTCTGCTGGAAAACACGCGTCGCCGCATAGTAGTTCTTGTCTCCGGGCTGAATGTCCGGCGTCCAGGAATATCCGCCGTCCTTTGACGTAATCATGCCCGTGCAGCTTGAGCGCTTGACCGTGTCAAATCCGTATTTGGCAATATACGGCGCAATCTGCGTGAAATACAGTTCAATCCGCCCGTCCGAGCGCTGCAAAATCGAGGGCTCCCATGTCTGACCGGTATAAACGCGGGTTTGCTTAGACCAGGTTATCCGGTTGTTTGCGCTTACGGTTCCGCGCACAAGGTAAATGCCGTTTAAATCAATATATTCCTGCTTATTATATCCATGATTTGGGCGAACAGAATAAGCAACCAAAATATCCCCATTGTCCAGCACACAGGCGTCCGCATTCACCGCATGATATTTATCCTCGGTTCCAGCAAAAGGCCCGTCCGCGTATGTAAACTTATGGTTTGCCGCATTATAAAGCACCTGCGGCGCATTCCAGTTTTTACCGTCGCTGCTGGTTGCATAATATAAATGCATACCATACTGGCCATAATGATACAAAAGCAGATATAAATCATCCCGAACTTTTTTCACACGCGGATACCAGGCAAAATTATAGCGGGTATACCCGGTAACAGCGGAAGAAAGCGTCACATTTGAGCGGTAGTCAATCTCGAGAGACGCGGTTCGGAAATCGTCCTCTGCATGGTCACCGTCCGTCCCGTCAGTATTTAATTGCGCGATCGGAAGTATCGCCGTTTCTTCTTTTACGGGCGCCGATTCACTGCCAGAAATCACGCTTTCAAGCAATTCCTTTGTAAATACACCCCTGGCAATCAGACGATCTGCGATTCTGTCCCCGGATTTCGGCGCAGCGGTCAGCGCGCGGTAGCAGATCTGAAATGCGT